>JBCDIP010000228.1:0-5632 GCA_038748855.1 Pseudomonadota bacterium | reverse complement strand
CCGGCCCCGATGATCAGGATGGACTTAATGTCTGTACGTTTTGGCATGAAAGGCGAAAGCTCACGCGAATTTGGCGGGTTCTAACGCACCTTGACCGGAGTCGAAAGAGGATAATTGCGTTGTCTACAGGGCAGTGATGCCGCAGGTGGCAAAAAACAGCCGTTTACCAGGCCTCAGCGCTGAGAATCTCCCAGGCGCCGTCATCCTTGGGGCGCGCGGGGATACAGCGTTTGATCTCTGTGGCGGCGTAGGCCTCAAAGCGGGCCTTGACGGCGTTTAAGGTTGCCAAAGGCACAGGCGGGACGGGGCTCCCGTAAAGGAGCTTTTGAAGGCTATCTGTAAACCCTTTCATCGTCACGCTGCCGTTCGCCCTGTTCACCGTGATGAGGCATCATGACTCGCCGCCTCTTGCGGAAAGGTTAACGGGGAGAGCGGGCTTGCGCCTCCCGCCCCGTTTGGGGCACAGTGATCTGGCTGAGGCCCGGTTTTCGTAGGGTCTTGAGGATTTCGAAGATGAACCAGACAGCCGTAGTGGTGGATGAGTTGCGCATGGACCGGTGAGCGAGCCCATTCCCCTCCCCCATGCGCCCCCGACACCTCTCGGGGGTTTTTTTGTGCCAGGCTTTAGAAGGATGAGATGCTGAGACCCGCCACCACACCGCCCCACACGGCCACGCTCATCATGCTGGCCGGGCTTTCGGTGTTGTCGCTCAACATGTTCCTGCCGTCGCTCGCCCATATGGCCGAAGCGTTCGCGGTGAGCTACGCTACGGCAAGCCTGGCCATTGGCGGCTATCTGGCGGCCACGGCGGTGTTGCAGCTGATCATCGGCCCACTGTCCGATCGCTATGGCCGCCGGCCTGTCATGCTGATCGCTTTGGCGTTCTTCACCGCCGCCTCATTGGGCTGTCTCTTGGCCACGGAATTCTGGCTGTTTCTCACCTTCCGACTGATGCAAGGCATGATCATCGCCGGATGGCTGGTGTCCATGGCGATCATCCGCGACACCTCCGAGCCCCAGGAAGCGGCCAGTTTGATCGGCTATGTGACCATGGCCATGGCGGTCGCGCCCATGGCCGGCCCCATGGTGGGCGGGATTTTGGCGGAGTTTTTCGGCTGGCGCGCCAACTTTGTGGTCTATGCGGCGGCCGGCGCGCTCCTTTTGGCCATCAGCTGGGCCAATGTGGGCGAGACCAATCTGGCGCGCTCGGAAACCTTCGCCAGCCAGGCCCGCAGTTATCCTGAACTCTTCGCCTCGCGCCGGTTCTGGGGCTATTCGGTCTGCATGGCATTCTCAACGGGCGCGTTCTACACCTTCCTCGCCGGCATTCCTTTGGTGGCAGAGACCGTCTTCAAGCTCTCCACATCTCAACTCGGCATTGCCATGGGCTCCATCACCGGAGGGTTCATGACGGGGAGCTTTCTATCCGGGCGCTATTCCAAGCGTTTTGCCCTCACCACTATGGTGCTCGCCGGTCGGATCGCCGCCTGTGGTGGGCTAACTGTCGGCCTGATCTTGTGGTTTTCCGGTGTCACGCATCTGGTGGCAGTGTTCGGAGCGGTGGTCATGGTGGGGCTCGGCAATGGCATCTCGATGCCAGGCTGCAGCGCAGGCGTCCTGTCTGTCCGCCCAAAGCTTGCGGGCAGCGCCTCAGGGCTAGCCGGTGCGCTCACGGTGGGCGGCGGCGGAGCGCTGTCGGCCCTCACCAGCTGGCTGTTGACGGGCAGCGCGACGGTACCTGAGCTCTTGGCCATGATGCTGTTCAGCTCAGTGGTGGGGCTTTTGGCGGTGCTTTATGTCATGTGGGTCGACCGGCGCGAGGCGCGCGGATAACCAGCGCTATTTTGCCCGCGAGACATGCAGCTGGCCCGCCTCCTCAAGGATCGGATAGGCCACAGAGGCAAAATGTGAGTTGATGCGCTTCAAATCGCGCACCAGATCAATGTGATAGGGGCTTGAGGCAACCGTCTTCGGCTTGCGCTTGCTCAGCCGGGCCAAATGGCTCTCAATGCTCTCCTGCTCCATGGCCCGGAGCTTGGTTTTGCGCTCCAGCAGCTTGTGGGCGTTGGCAACCGTGGGCTCCATGAACACCTGAGACGCCAGAAGGATCGTCTCACACACATAATCCTGGATATCAGCAACTTCGGCCGCGCCACGTCGGGTAAACTCCGCCTGGCTCGCAATTTTCTGACGCACAGTGTCCAGCAAGTTGCGGTCAATCACGTCGCCGGCGCTTTCAAGATGGGTGGTGAAAGAAATGATATCCAGCGCCCGCCGGCTCTCTCGCTCTTCCAGCTCCAAACGCGTCAGTTCGGTCACGTAAAGCTTGATGGCCTCGTAGAGGCTGTCCAGCTTGTCATCCAGCTTGGAGGCGCGGTCACACAGTTTTGCGTCATTGCTTTCCAGAGCGTTGAAGGCATGGCTGAGCATCTCCTGAATGCAGTCCACCATGCGCAACGTCTCACGGGACGCCATGGAGAGCGCAACAGCAGGCAATTCGGTGGCAGAGCTGTCCAAATGCTGCGGGGCGAATTCATCGGCCACCGTCTCATTCTCGCTTACCAGATGGTCAAGCACCCGACTTGCCGGCCCGATTAGCAGAATACAGCCGGCCAGCAGGGCAACGTTGAACAGGACATGTGACAGGATGGTGAGCTGGCCGAGGGAGAAGCCGGTCTGGCTGAGCCAGCCTGTCCACACGGGCAGGGTGAGCGCGGCCACCAGCACGCCGAAGATGCGGAACAGCAGATTGCCCAGGGTGATCTGGCGTCCCTCACGGCGCTCTGACAGGGTCATCACCACCGCCGGCACCGCAGCGCCCGCATTGACCCCAAGCATGAGAGAGAAGGCCAGCTGATCGTGGTTGAGAACCCCCGCCGCGGCGAGCCCAGCCACCAAAAGCAGAACCACAAGGCTGGAGTGGGCGAGCCAGGTCAAGAGCGCCGCCAGCAAAATGGCCAGAACCGGTTCGTTGCCGAGCGCGGTGAGCACCCGGTGGACGATATCGCTTTGCTGCAAAATGGAGGCGCTGGTGGACAGGAGCGTGAGAGCCAGGAAAATCATGCCCAGGCCCATAGCCACCCGGCCAAGCTGCTTGGCCCGCGGACGGTCGGCCTCAGAACTGGCATGGAGCACATAGCCCCCCAACATCAGAACCGGCCAGGCTTCGCGGATGTTCAGGGCCAAAAGCTGTGCGGCAATGGCGCTTCCAACGTCGGCCCCCAGAAGGATTGCGAGGCCTGCGGTCACTTTCAGAACGCCAACGCTGCCGAATGATGAAGCCAGCAGGGCTACGGCCGTTCCGCTCTGCAGCACCAGAGCAGAGAGTGCGCCCACCACCGCGGCTGCAAACCGGTTGTGAGCCCCGGAACTCAAAAAAGACCGAATGTTCGCGCCATACGCCCGGACCATGCCCGTGCGCATCATGCGGGCGCCCCACAACAAAAGAGCTGCGGCACCCGCAATCCTGATCAGAAGCTCAGTACCTGTCGTCTCCATACGTTAAAGGTGGCAGCCTCCTAGGCCGGCCAGGGCAACGAGTATGTCTTCACGTTGGTGAAGCACTTCATGGCTTCCTGGACGCCTTCTTTCACCCCGTTACCGCTATCTTTAATACCGCCGAATGGCGACATTTCGATCCGGTAGCCCGGCACTTCCCAGATGTTCACCGTGCCCACATTGAGCGCGGTGACAAACTTGGTGATCCGGTCCAGCCGATTGGTGCACACGCCTGACGACAAGCCAAACGGCGTGGAGTTGGAGATCTTGATCACCTCATCATCATCATTCGGCACCCGAACAATGGGCACAACCGGCCCGAAGGTCTCATCAAACACCAGCTCGCTCTCATGGGGCACATGATCCACCACGATGGGCGGCAACACCGCGCCCTGACGGCCCGGATCATACAGAACCTGAGCCCCGGCTTCAGCGGCCTGATACACCCTGGCCTCAAACATCTTGGCTGCTTCTTCGTGCACCACGGTGCCCAGATCCGTCTCCGGGTCCATGGGATCGCCGAATTTGATCTTCTTGGCCTTCTCCAAAACCAGCTCGGTCAGCTTATCGGCGATCTTCTCCTGGGCCAGGATCCGCTTCACCGCCGTGCAGCGCTGGCCGGAGTTTTTCGTTGCGCCAGCCACAGCCAGTTCGGCTGCCTTCTCCAGGTCCTCATCGCTCAGATCGTTGAGCACGATCAGCGGGTCATTGCCGCCAAGCTCCAGTGCTGAACGCCGGTATCCGGCCTTTCCGGCAATGATCTTGCCCACGCGCACACCGCCGGTGAAGGTGATGAGCTCGATATTCTCGTTGGTTACCATCTCATCGCCGATGTCTTCGGGCAGCCCGGTGACAATCTGGAACATTTCCGGCGGAAGGCCGGCATCGTAGAGCAGGTCTGCCAAAGCAATGGCCGACAGCGGGGTCAGCTCGGTGGGTTTGCAGACCAAGCAATTGTTTGTCGCGATCGCAGGCGCAATCTTGTGGGCCACCATGTTGATCGGGTGGTTAAACGGCGTGATGGCCGAAATCGCCCGCACCGGCTCGCGCATGGTGTAGATCTTGCGCGCCTTGCCGTGGGGTGTGAGATCGCAGGAGAAGATCTCACCATCGTCGCGGATCGCCAGCTGGCCGGACAGGGTGAACACATCATAGGCCCGGCCCACCTCATACTGAGCGTCCTTCATGGAAATGCCCAGCTCCAGGGTCAGCACCTCGGCCAGAGCATCCCGGCGCTCGCGCAGCAACTCGCCGGCGCGGAAGAGGATCTGCTGGCGCTCATAACGCGTCAGTTTCGGCTGGAAATCAGCCGCAATCTTGAAGGCCTCCGCCGCATGGGCCGCGGTGCCGGCCGGCACGGTGCCGATCACCTCGTTGGTATAGGGGTAGTGCACGTTCACCACCCCATCAGCATCCACCTTCTTGCCGCCAATCCGCATGGATTCGGCAATCACGGGCCGGGTTTTGCTCATCTCGTTCATATCTGTCTAAGTCCTATTCTGCCGCTTGGGCGATGCCCGCCACGTGGTTGCAGCCAATGGAGAAGGCATCGAAATTGCGCAAATTCTCCGGCAGGCCCACAAGCTTGCGGTTGGCAATGATGGGGATGGTTTGCTCTGTGATGCCGCCGTGGGAGCGCAATGGCTCGTTAAGGCCCGACAGATCATGCTTGGCCGCCGTGGTGCCCAGCACCTTGGTGTCGCGCGAGACGATGATGAGATCGCCCATGCGGTCTTCCGGCAGCTCGTAAAGGGCGCAGCCTTCCGCCTTTGTGTGGGAGGCATGGATGCCTTCAAGAGCGCCAATGCGGGTCGCCAGCTCCGAGGCTTTGGAAGCATCGTTCAGATAAACCGTTGCAAACGAGCCCAGCGCCCCATGGTGCACCACATAAGGGTCTGTGATCGGCAGGATCACCGTGCTCTCGCCCTCGCCCAACCATTCATCCAAGACGTCCTGCAGGTAGAGCACGTCCGGAGAGCCATCGGCCAGGTGTTTGTCCTTCATGCCATGGTCGGCGGTGAGTACGATGATGGCGCCAGCCTCATCCAGCGCGCCCAGATAGCCGTCCATCATGGTGTAGAAGGCGTTCGCCCCGTCTGATCCCGGCGCATATTTGTGCTGCACATAATCGGT
>JBCDIP010000227.1:0-5646 GCA_038748855.1 Pseudomonadota bacterium | reverse complement strand
GTCACCATCGGTGAAGCCAGCGAGGCAACCGGCGCAGCAGCGTTGGATAACTTCGGGGCCGCGCTTACCCTATGCCATCTGGGCGGTGCGGATGCCACCTGCTTTACCCCGTTCAACAAACACGCCATGCGGCTTGCCCGGCCGGAGTATGTGGATGAAATCGGCTTCATCCAGGCCGTGCTGGGGACGGAAGCGGAAGGGGCGGAGTTTAACGTGCTCGATGAGCTGTGGAACGCGCGGGTCACCAGCCATGTGCCGCTCAGTGAAGTGTCGAGCATGATCACCCAAGACCGGGTGCTAGAGCGCATAAAACTCACCGATGCCACCATGCAAGGGGCAGGGCAGGGGCGGCCGCGCATTGCCGTTGCCGCGCTCAATCCACACGCGGGCGATGGTGGCAATTTCGGCCCGGAAGACGATGACATCATTGCCCCGGCCGTGCGCGAGGCCCAACAGCGCCAGATCAATGTGTCCGGCCCTTGGCCGTCAGATACGGTTTATCTCAGAGCCCATAGGGGTGAGTTTGATGTGGTTTTGTCCATGTATCACGACCAGGGCCAGATCGCGATGAAGCTCATTGGCTTTGACCGTGGTGTGACGCTGATCGGCGGCTATCCGTTCTGGATCGCCACGCCGGCCCATGGAACTGCTTACGATATTGCAGGCCAGGGGAATGCCAATCCCCAGGCCACCAAGAATGCCCTGTTGCTGGCTGCAAAGCTTGCACGGGCGTCCGATGTGCCGCTGGCAGATGATGCTGCGCGGCGCTCGGCCATAAAAGCGATGCTGGACGCACCAGCCGCTCATGCACCCAGTTAAAAAAGGGAGGATATTATGAAGTTCACCAAACTGAGCCTAACCGCGGCGTTTACGGGCCTTGCAGCCCTGGCGTTGGCCAGCAGCGCCCAGGCCGAAACAGAGATCATTTTCGGTATCTCAGCAACACCTGGCTCGTTGCAGCAGCAAACGGCTGCGGAGTTCACCAAGGTTGCCAACGAGAAGCTTGCCGGCAAGGCAAAGGTGAAGCTGTTCGATTCAAGCCAGCTTGGCAAAGACAAAGATCTTATGCAGAAGCTGAAACTGGGCACGGTCCACATCGCTCTGCCCTCATCGATCATGTCATCGATTTCCGATGAATTTGCCGTGTTCGATATGCCGTTCCTGGTGGCCAACCGCGACCATGTGGCAAAGATCGGAGATGAAATCTTCTGGCCGAAGATCGCCCCAACCGTTGAAGATGACGGCTACAAGGTGCTGGCCGTTTGGGAGAACGGTGTGCGTCACATCACCAACAATGTGCGGCCCATCAAGACGCCGGCTGATCTGGATGGCATTAAGATCCGCACGCCCAAGTCGACCTGGCGGGTAAAGATGTTTCAGGCCTGGGGCGCCAACCCGACGCCCATGAGCTTTTCTGAGGTGTTCACCGGGCTGCAGACCGGCGTGATCGATGGTCAGGAAAACCCTTATACGAACATCAACTCCGCCAAGCTGAACGAAGTGCAGAAGTATCTCTCGAAGACCGGTCATGTGTATTCTCCGGCTTATCCGACCATGGGCAAAGCCTTCTATGATGGGCTTGATCCGGCCATTCGCTCGGTTCTGGAAAGCACGGCCCGCGAGCTTGAGGCTTGGGCTCGGAAGAAAGGTGCGGAAGCCGACGATACGTTGCGCAAGAAGCTGGTGGACGGCGGCATGCAGTACAATGAAGCCGACCGCGAGGCCTTTGTGAAAGCCTCCAAGCCGATCTATGACGCGTTCGCAGCTGACGTAAAAGGCGGCCAGGAGATGATCGACAAGGCCATCTCCTTGGCGAGCGGCTCGTAAGACCGATGGTTCCGGGCGGGGGTAACCCCGCCCTTACCCTTTGACTGATGCGCGCACTGGCCCGCCTTCTTAAGCGATTGCTCGAGGTCATCACGATTGGCTTGCTCATGACGCTCGCCTGTGTGGTGATCTCGGCTGTTGTTGCGCGCAAGGGCTTTAACTCCTCGTTCGTCTGGTACGATGAGGTGGCCTCTGTTCTTCTGGCGTGGATCACGTTCTACGGGGCGGCCTACGCGGCGCTGAGACGGCGGCATCTCGGCTTTGAGGGTTTGATCATCGCCTGTCCGCCGCCGGTGCGCCTCACCTTGTTCATCATCAGCGAGGTCGTCGTCTACGCTGTGTTCGTCGTGTTCGCCTATGCCGGATGGTTCATCCTCCAGGTTCTCGGTTCTGAGACGCTGGTCTCCCTGCGCTGGGTGCCGTTGTGGTTCACTCAATCTGTGGTGCCCGTTGGTGCGGCGCTGTTCATTGTTGCCCAGATCCTCTCCACGCCCGACACGGTGCGCCGGCTTATGGCTGGCCGCAGCGCGGAGGATGAAGAGATTGCAGAGGAGATCGCCAAGGCGGAAGCTCAGAAGGAGCGCCGCTGATGGAAGCCTTGCTGCTCGTTCTCCTGCTCGCCGCGCTCATCTCGATCAACGTACCGATCGCCGTTTCCATCGCAGCGGTCGCGCTCTTCGGGGTCTGGCTTGATAAGGGCGTGTTCGGGTTCTATGACGCTGCGCTGAAGGTGTTCGATGCAGCGACCAATTTCCCGTTGATCGCGATCCCGCTATTTATCCTTGCCGGGGCACTGATGAACACGGGCGGCATCTCGCGGCGGCTGATCGATTTCACTTCTGCGTTGATCGGCTTTATCCGTGGTGGCCTCGCCATGGTCAATGTAGGGGTGTCCCTCTTCTTTGCGGAGATATCCGGCTCTGCCGTGGCGGATGTTGCGGCCATCGGCTCGGTGATCATTCCGGAAATGAAGCGCAAGAAATATCGCCCCACCTTCGCCGCTGCCGTGACCTCGTCCAGCGCGTCGCTGGCCATCATCATTCCCCCATCGATACCGATGATTGTCTATGGCGCCTTGTCGGACACCTCGATCGTGCAGCTCTTTGTGGCGGGCATTGTGCCTGGGCTGCTTGGTGGGTTCTTGATGTTGTGCCTGTGCTACTGGTTCGCTGTGCGTTACGACCTGCCGCGCGAGGAGGCGTTCTCACTGCCCCGTCTCGGCAAGGCCTTCATGGACGCGGCGCCGGCCCTGTTGTTACCGATCATCATTCTCGGCGGTATTTTTGGCGGCATCGTCACGGCCACCGAAGGCGCAGGACTTGCCGTGATTGCAGCCTTGGTGATTGGCGGGTTCTGGTACCGGGAAATCAAGCTGCGTGAGTTTCATGAAGCCTTGCTGGAAGGCGTTACGCAAACGGCCGCCGTGATGCTGCTGGTGGCGACCTCTGGCGTTCTTGGCCTCTACCTCACCGAAATCGAGATCCCACAGCGGTTTGCACAGTGGATCATCAGCGTCTCCGATAACCGGATCGTTGTGTTGATGATGCTGAATGTGATGCTGCTGGTCCTGGGCATGGTGCTGCACGGCGCAGCGGCGATTATTCTGATTGTCCCGATTGTTCTTCCGCTGGTGCGCGAACTTCAGATCGACCCTGTGCAATTCGGGATCATTCTCACGCTGAACATCGCCATCGGTCAGCAGACGCCGCCCGTGGCGAGCGTTCTGGCGACGGCCTGCTCCATCTCGCGTACCGATATCTGGGCGACCACCAGAACCAACATCCCGTTCATCATTCTGCTGTTCGCGTTGCTGCTGGTGGTCACCTACATTCCCATCGTGCCCATGGGGCTGGTGGAATGGATTTACCGCTGAGGCAGGTGCAAGGACTACCCCAGCGCAAATACCAGTGCCGCGCCGCCGGCAGACGCCGCTGCGAGCACGCGCATCAGGTCCCAATGCAAGCGGAATAGCAACACAGCGCACACCGCGCTCAGCAGCACAGCTCGCCAATCCAGGCTCGTCAGGTCCGGTGTCCACAGCACCAATGGCCCCGATGTTTTCGCCTCGACCGAGGTGAAAAACACGTGCAGCGCAAACCAGATCGTCAGATTGAGAATGACCCCCACCACAGCCGCGCTGATAGCGGAAAGCGCGCCCTTAAGGCGAGGCTGTGCACCGATCCAGTCAATGAAGGGGGCGCCGGCGAAGATCCATAAAAAGCATGGGGCAAACGTGGCCCAAAGCGCCACCACAGCCCCGGCGACGCCGAGCGCAAAACCTCCCTCACGGAACGCGGCCAGGAAGCCCACAAACTCGGTGACCAGGATCAGAGGACCGGGGGTGGTCTCCGCCAAGCCGAGGCCGTCCATCATTTCGCCGGCGGACAGCCAGCCGAACTGGTTGACTACGTCCTGGGCCATGTAGGCCAGCACCGCATAGGCACCGCCAAAAGTCACGACCGCCAGCTTGGAAAAGAAGAGGCCGATATCGGCCAGCACCGGAATAGGGGAGAGGAGCGCAACGAGCCCGAGAGGCACCACCCAAATGGAAAGCCACACGCCAATCGTAGACATGGTGCCGCCGAGGGATCCTCCGGCGCCGATGTTTGCGTTTGCGCTGGATCCATCGGCAGAACGCGAGAAGATGAAGCCATAAGCGGCCGCGGCGGCAATGATTAGCGGGAACGGCAGGGCTAGAAAGAAGATCCCGATGAAAGCAAGTGCTGCGATGATCCAATGGGCGGTGCCGCTCAGCGCCTTCTTGGCAACCCGCAGGAGCGCTTCCACCACAATCAACACCACGGTGGCTTTCACGCCCAGGAAGAGCGCACTCACCAAGGGTACATCGCCGAAATAGGCATAGATGGTGCCCAGCGCGAGGATCACCGCCGCCCCCGGCAGCACAAACAAGAGGCCGGCAATCAGCCCGCCTATGGTGCCGTGCAGGCGCCAACCAGAATAGGTGGCCAGCTGCATGGCCTCAGGGCCAGGAAGAAACATGCAGAAGCTGAGGGCGTTGAGGAACTGTTGTTCGGTGAGCCAGCCGCGCTCATCCACGATCTCGCGGTGCATAAGCGCGATCTGGGCCGCCGGCCCGCCGAAGGACAAAACGCCAATGCGGGCCCAAACCCGTGTGGCCTCCGCCAGGGTCGGTGCGGGGCGGTGCTCGGTGTGCGTGTCGGCTGCGGCGCTTTCCATTGCCTTAGTTCCTGGGCTTGGCCGTCGGCCAATCATGCTGTTCGTCTGTGGCATCGCGTGCCCACCGGTAGAAGGCATCGTAGAGCATCATGCCGGCGTTCAATTGTGCAAGATCGTCGCGATACATTCGTGACAGCCCCAATGATGCCGCCAAGAGGCCGGCAGCTTCCGGCGCCAGGTCGTGGCGATTGGTGTCGGCACCGCGTACAATTGTGGCCAGGTGCTCCAGCGCTTCTGTGCTAAGGCAGAACTCTTCCACCATTGTATCGAACGTGCAGCGTTCGCCCCGGTGGCTCCAGAACACATCCTCCACATCGAACGGCGTGGCGTTGAAATGCTCTGCCACCCCTGCGATCTCTGATGGCGAGACGAAGAGGAACTGGGCGTTGAGATCGACGAAGCGGCGGATCAGCCATGGGCAGGCAATGCGGTCGATCTTCGGGCGGTGGCGTGTGACCCAGACCGTTCGGCCACCTGAGTTGCGTGACGGGATCTTGTCTGCCGGCACCAGGGGCAAGCCCGCATCGCGCCAGGCAAAGTTGCCGCCTTCCAGGTTCTCTGCCGCGACGCCGTGATCGCGCAGGATGGCTGCGGCTCCCTGGCTCAATTTCTTGCCCTTTT
>JBCDIP010000226.1:0-5649 GCA_038748855.1 Pseudomonadota bacterium | reverse complement strand
TCGCAAGGCTGTCCAGCTAGGACCTTTTTTCTTCATGGATGTCCCCATCTTCTCAACCCCGGTCAGCCATTCAACATTATGGACGGATCAAAATTCATACGAAACTTGCGGCCCTTGAACGCCTCGAAACGATCGTACGGTGAGCAGGCCAGCACCGCGCGCTCAACCGTATCGATGGCTGTTTCGCGGGTGGGTCCGTTGGGCGCTTTCACACTGACCGGGTTGCCAATGATCTGGCCAGTTGAATCGGTTTGAAACTCCACCGTCACTCTCCATTGTTCCGGATCCTGCGCGCCGCCGGGGATCCTCCAACAGCGCGACAGCTTGTCGATCAGCCAATCGGTCTCTGTTGCGCTCAGCTCGGTTTGATCTCCGATCGCATTGCGTTCCGCCTTACGCGGCGTGCCACGGCCTTCAGCGGCCTTTTGCGGTGTGGTCTCTTCCACACTCTTGTCCAACAGCGCCGACAGAGCGTCCGCGTCGAACTTTCTTTTCTTTTTGGGCTTTTTCTTGGCCAGCTTCTTCTTCGGCTTGGTCCGCGGCTTTGGCGCGGCCACCTTCGGCTTCTCAGGCTCAGGCTTGGCCTCAGCCGGTTTTGGTTCCGGATCCGGCGCGGGCGCAGGTTCAGGCTCTTTCTTCACCTCCTGGGGCTCGGGCACCGGTTCGGGCTCTTTTTCCACTTCCACCGGCTTGGGCTCAGGTTCGGGCTCAGGCTCCTTCGGAGAGGTCGGTTCCTCTTTTTGTGGTTCTGCAGGCTGCTCGGGCGTTTGCTCTTCCTGGGGCCGGCCGCCCTCCAGGCGCACAGCCTTTTGCTCGCGGGTCTGGGGTTCGGCTATGTCTTCTTCGCCGTCCTTTGCCAGCGCCACAGCCTTGGAAAGCTCGCTCGGATCCACAAGATCCACCACAGGCGCCTCGTCGAACTTCGCCTCAAACTCATGTGGAGACGAAAACGAGATCACCCCTGCAAGCAATATTGCAGTGTGGACGAGAGTGGATGCGATCAAGCTCCAGCGCATGATCCTTCGTTCTTACTTTATCTCTTCGGGTGCCGTTACCAGCCCGATGCGTTTAAACCCAGCGCCTGAGATGGTGCCCATGACCTTGGCCACAATACCATAATCCACCTCGTGGTCGCCGCGCACAAAGATACGCTCGTTATAGCCGTTTTGGCTTATGGCGAGCAATTTCGGCACCAGTGTGTCGAGTTCAATCTCGGTTTCCTGCAGGAAAATCCGGCCGTCGCTGCTCACAGAGATCGCCAGGGGCTCTTTTTCGCCCTGCAGGGGCTTGGCCTTGGATTCCGGCAACTCTATGGGAACGCCTACAGTTAAGAGCGGTGCGGTGACCATGAAAACGATGAGCAACACCAGCATCACATCCACAAACGGCGTCACGTTGATCTCGGTCATGGGCGCATAAGATGAGCGCCGGCGCCGGCGGGCTCCTGAAATCCTGCTCTGTAAAGCTGCACCCATGGCTACACCGATTCATCAAGTTGACGGGAAATGATCGATGAGAACTCGCCTGAGAAGCTCTCCAGCCGCACGGCCAGTTTGGAAATGTCGTTGGTGATCTTGTTGTAGAAGATCACCGCCGGAATGGCGGCCAACAGGCCCAGCGCGGTGGCAAACAGCGCTTCTGCAATGCCCGGTGCCACCACGGCCAGGTTGGTGCTCTTGGAGGCGGCAATGGCTCTAAAGGAGTTCATGATGCCCCACACCGTGCCGAACAGGCCGACAAAAGGGGCGGTTGAGCCCACGGTGGCCAGAAACAACAGCCGGGATTCCAGGCTCGCCATTTCCTTTTGCATCTCCACATCCATGGCCCGCTCAATGCGCTGCTGCACGCCCAGAAATCCGGCGCGCATCATAGATTCTTGCGAGCGCTTCCACTCGCGCATGGCCGATACGAACAGCGCAGCCGACGAGCGGTTGTTGGCCTGGGCCATGGAGGAATAGAGATCCTCCAGGGAGCGGCCGGACCAGAATTGGTCTTCAAACCTGTTGGTTTTGCGCTCGATCCGCACCAGCAGATAGAGCTTTTCGATGATGATTGCCCAGCTCCAGATGGACGCGACCAGAAGGCCGATCATCACCGCCTTGACCACAATATCGGCCTGCAGAAATAGGCCCCACAGAGAAAAACTGCTCGAGTGGCCGCCTACCTCAACGGGGACTGCAGTGGCCGTCTGGGCAAATAAGGTGAGATCCATTTAAGCGATGCCCTTAAGACTGCTTTTGTTCGTGGAGCAAATCAGCACCGGTCCGTTGGCGGCGTGCGCTGCTAAAAGCCGATTAACTATGTCAAAACTGCGGCGTTTCAGGCGCCTTACGCGCTGAGCCCAGCCAATTGCCCACGCACCTTTAGCTCCTTACGGGCACATGAGCAATTCCTGGTTAACAGATGGTTACGATCGGGCGCTTTGTGAGTTCCTGCAGCCCCCTCCTCCCGCGCCCTTGCGCACGCGAGGGCCCATGGCGCGATCTTACCTTGGCTCAGAAGGTCCTCGCTTTCGCAAGGACGCGGCAAACTGCACCTTCAGAGCCAATTGTTACAGCTCTCCCAAAACCCGCGCCATCGCGCCCACAGCCTCCTCCAGCTCGCCCTCCTCAAACCCGGAGAAGCCAAGCAACAGCCCTTCCCCGGCCTCCGTTCCTTCCGCATAAAACCCGGACAGACTTTGCGCCTCCACGCCGCGCTCGCGCAGGCGTGTGCAGATTTCCACATCCGAATGGCGCGTCCTCAGCCCGTCTGCCAAGCTCACGACAACGTGCATGCCGCTGTTGGCCGGTTGGGGCGTTAAAAGCTCGCTGCAGTTTTCCACAAGCTGGTCCAAGAGAAAGCTGCGCCGCCTCGCGTAAAGCCGACGCATGCGGCGGATATGGGCGGCGAACTGACCAGACGTGATAAACTCCGCCAGTGCCGGCTGAGCGACGCTGGAGGCCTGTGGGCCCGCCTCCTCATGCACCTGATGGAACCTGACCGCCAGGCCCGGTGGCACCACCAGATAGCCGAGGCGAAGCGACTTGAACATCACCTTGGAGAAACTGCCCAGGTAGAGCACCCGGTCCGTCTCATCCATGCTCATGAGCGCGGCCAAGGGCCGGCCCTCATAGCGGAACTCGCTGTCGTAATCATCCTCCACGATCCAGGCCCCGGTGGAGCGGGCCCAGTCGAGAAAATCGAGCCGTCTGGCCAGCGACATGGTCATGCCCAGCGGGAACTGGCGAGGCGGCGTGGCGATGGCCATGCGGGCGGATTTGGCGAGCTCCACCCCGCGGGCCACCATCAGCCCTTCCCGGTCCACCGGCACATAGACCGGAACCAGGCCCTTCTCCACAATCTTGCGGCGCATGGGCATGTAGCCGGGGTTCTCCAGCCAAACCTGATCGCCCGGTGTACACAGCGCCCGGGTGATCAGGTCGATGGATTCTGCTGACCCGCTGGTGATCAAAACCTGGTCCGGTTCGCAAGAGATGCCGCGCCAGGTGCGCAGGTGATCGGCAATGGCCGCCTTCAGATTGGTGTCGCCCTCCACATAGGGCTCGCCGAAATGGCTGGCGATGGGCCCGCGCCAGGTCTTCTGCAGAAGGCGCGCCCATTCCGCGTGGGGGAAATCAGCCGGTGAGGTCGCGCGGATGGAGAACGGTATGGAGCGGGCGGGCGGGCCTTGTGACACAGGCGCCTTAGAGACCACCGGCGCCGCGGCGCTGTTCACCAGCATCAGATGTTCCGGCGAGAACTGGGCTACGAAGATGCCCGCCCCGCGCCGTGCTTCCAGATAGCCCTCGCTCGCCAACTGGTCATAGGCGGTGATCAGCGTTGTACGCGAGAGCCCTAATTCCTTGGAAAAACTACGGGTAGACGGCAGCCGCGCGCCAGACGCCAGACGCCCGGACAAGATGAGATCGCGCAGCTGCTCATAAAGCTGCTGATAGGCCGGCTTGGCGGTGTCGCTCTCCAGGGCAACGCCCAAGAGCGCGGGGCTGAATGTATCTGGTTTGGCCAAAGTGGTATCTTCAAATGTTTCTGAATTGGATATTTCTGAATATCCATTTTGACCCTATTTGCCAAGAAAACGCAAACATGGAGTTCCCTGATGAGCAGATCTTCTGAGGCGCCCAGCGAGCGCGCCCGTTTACGCCGGCTCTATGAGCGCGGCTCTTATGATCAAGACAGCGTCTATGGCCTTTTGGACGTGCTGCCGCTGGCCCATGTGGCCTATGTGCTGGACGGCGCGCCGGTGGTGACGCCCACGTTCCAGTGGCGCGAGGGCGATCATGTGTACTGGCACGGCTCGTCGGCCAGCCGCATGTTGCGCAAATCCGAGGGCATGGAGGTGTGCCTGACGGCTTCGGCTCTGGACGGGTTCGTGCTGGCGCGCTCCGGGTTTCATCATTCGGTCAACTACCGCTCGGTGACCCTGTTCGGCACGGCGCACAAGGTTGAAGACGCTGCGGACAAAGAGGCGCGGCTGAAAGCTTTTGTGGACGGGCTCTTCCCGGGCCGCTGGGAGATGCTGCGCGCGATGACGGGTCAGGAGCTGAAAGCCACCACCATTTTGTCCATGCCCATCGACGAGGCTTCCGCGAAGGTGCGCAGCGGCGGGCCCGTGGATGATGAGGAGGACTATGCCCTGCCGGTTTGGGCCGGGGTCATCCCGCTCGCTCCGCAGGTGATGCCGCTGGAGGCGGACCCCCGGAACCTCGTCGGCGTTGAGGTACCTGAGCATGTGAGCGGGTTTCAATTTGGGTGAGGCCGGCATGACTCCCCCGGCCTTGCCCCATCACCGTCACCCCGGAGTTTTGCGCTGGCAGGATATCCGGGGCCCAGAGGCGGCACGCTCAAATCAAAGCTGCCCTGGGTCCCCGCTTTCGCGGGGATGACGGGGGAGAGTCGCAGATGACGGTTGGAGTGAATTTCCCGCGTCCTTGCGAAAGCGAGGACCTTCTGAGCCAAGGGATCAGTGTGAGCTATGGGCCCTCGCGTGCGCAAGGGCGCGGGGTTCTCGCCTACAAATGCCGCCCCACCGCTTCGGCGATTGCGGCCGGCATGCGCTTGGGCCGGCCGTTTCCGTCGACCAGCGCGGCCATCACGTCTGCAGTAAAGAGCACCTCATCGCCGCGCAGCACCCTCTGGTCGATCTCCATGCGCGCACCGCGCAGCGCCAGAAAGCGGCTCTCCACAACCAGCAGATCATCAATCCGCGCCGGGCGCAGAAAGTCACACACCATGCGCCGCACCACAAACCCCATGCGGCCCTCGGTCTCGTGCCAGTGCAGTTCGTGGTGATGCACGCCCAAAAGGCGCAGGCAGTCTGAGCGGCCGCGCTCGCAGAACTTCAGGTAGTTCGCATGATAGACCGCGCCTGAAAAATCGGTGTCTTCATAATAGACCCGAACGGGGAGCCGGTGCACGCCGTCTTCGATTTTGCCGGCAATGTCCGGCCAGGACTCAGTCGTCATCAGGATCGCTCGAGAACAGTTCCGCCTGCTTCGTGGCCAAGCTGGTGGGCGTGGCCAGGCCCAGATGATCGAACGCATGTGGGGTGAGAATGCGGCCGCGCGGCGTTCTGTTCACAAATCCTTGCTGGATCAGATAAGGCTCGATGATCTCTTCAATGGCATCGCGCGCCTCTGACAGAGACGC
>JBCDIP010000225.1:0-5672 GCA_038748855.1 Pseudomonadota bacterium | reverse complement strand
GGTCAGCAGCAGCGCTTGTGCATCGCCCGCGCCATCGCGATTTCCCCAAGCGTCATCCTCATGGACGAACCCTGCTCGGCGCTCGACCCGATTGCCACGGCCATTGTGGAAGAATTGATCGAGGAGCTTAGGCAAAACTACACGATCGTGATCGTGACCCACTCCATGCAGCAGGCTGCCCGCGTCTCGCAGCGCACCGCCTATTTCCACCTCGGTTATCTGGTGGAGTATGGCGAGACCGACCAGATCTTCCAGGCGCCTAAGGATGAGCGGACGCAGAACTATATCACCGGCCGGATCGGCTAACGGAGCACAACGATGGAAAGCGGACATATCGTCAAGTCGTTTGACGACGATCTCGGACAAATCGAAAGCCTTTTGCTGGAGATGGGGGGCCTTGTGGAAACCCAAATCAGCGAAGCCGTGCAGGCGTTGATGGATCGAGATGTGGAACTGGGCGAGAAGATACGCGGAAATGACAAGCGTGTGGATGACCTGGAGGTCCAGATCAATGAGCTGACGATCCGCACCCTCGCGCTGCGCCAACCCATGGCTGAGGATCTGCGTGCAGTGGTCACTGCCCTGAAAGTGGCGGCTAACCTGGAGCGCATCGGCGACTACGCCAAGAACATCGCCAAGCGCACCAGCGTTCTGGCCCACGCTCCGCAAATCGGCTCTTACCGATCAACCATCAAACGCATGAGCAAGCTCGTTCAGGACATGGTCCGCGACGTCTTGGACGCCTACGTGGCGCGCGACAGCCAAACGGCCGAAGACCTCCGTCTGCGCGACGAAGAAGTTGACCAGCTGCACAACACCTTGTTCCGCGAACTCCTCACTTACATGATGGAAGATCCGCGCAACATCACGCCGTGCCTGCATCTGTTGTTCATCGCCAAGAACATTGAGCGCATGGGCGACCACACCACGGGCATTGCAGAACAAGTCTACTATCTTGTTACCGGGACCCAGCTCGACGAAGATCGTCCCAAGAGCGACATGACCAGTTACATGTCTGCTGAGCCTGAGGCCTCAAGACACTGAGGACTGCGACGATGCTAGCTTATTCAGATGCGAGCGTACTGGTTGTAGAAGACGAGGCCGCTCAACGCGAACTGCTATCTTACAATCTCCAAAAGGAAGGCCTTAGGGTTGTCGCCGCCGGTGACGGCGAAGAAGGGCTTCTGTTGGCCGATGAAGAAGAGCCGGATTTGATCATATTGGATTGGATGCTGCCTCATGTTTCCGGCATCGAAGTGTGCCGGCAGCTGAAGCGCCACAGCCGCACAAAGCACATCCCTATCATCATGCTCACCGCGCGCGGCGAGGATGCTGACCGGATCCGCGGCCTCGACACCGGCGCCGATGAATATGTGGTCAAGCCCTATTCCGTGACCGTGCTTCTGGCCCAGGTGCGCGCCATGTTGAGGCGCACGCGGCCATCCTCCATGGGCGAGCAAATGAGCTACGGCGACATCGTGCTTGATGCTGAGCAACACAAGGTGACGCGTGGCGGCAAGCTCCACAAACTGGGGCCGACGGAGTATCGGCTGCTCACCGTTTTGATCGAACGGCCGGGCCGGGTTTGGAGCCGTGAGCAGTTGCTCGACCGGGTTTGGGGCCACGATTCTGAGATCGACTTCAGAACCGTTGACGTGCATGTGGGGCGCCTGCGCAAGGCACTCAACCAGCCCGGAAAGCCCAATCCCATCCGCACCGTGCGCGGCACCGGCTACTCCCTGGATTACGACGCCTGAGGATCGCGCACAGCGCGGTTTTTGAGGGCGTTAGGGGAGATGCCCCCGGCGCAAAGGGCGCGCGTCCAGGGGCAAATATGGCGCCCGGCTCAGGGCCCCAAAGGCCCTGCAACGGCCCGTATCCAGCACTTTTACGGCATTCTTGATTCAATCTTTCAAGCACTTGAATCAGGGTTGCAAGCAGCTGAATCGACAAAAGAGACACTTTGGGCAAATCATTGATCTTGCTCAATAAACCTAGCCGTTCAGGTAATCGTATGCCGACAGCACATGGGTGCGCACAATGTGGAGATACTCCTCCACCTCCACATATTCGTCGGCAGCGCCCATATTGGCAGGAAACGGGCCGTATACATAGGCCGGCACATCAATATAGCGCCACAGCCTGGCATCGGTTCCCCCCAGGCTCACCACCGGCTTGGGGGTGAAGCCCTTTAGCGCTTCCACGTTCTTTTGGATAATGCCCATCATGTCGCCGTAGGGGTCGCAATAGGACGGCAGGTTGCAGTTGATCTCCTCAAACGAGGCCTCCGGAAAGCCCGCCGCAATCTCTTCCACCCGCGCCATCACCGTTTCCTTGGCCACTCCCACGGGCAAGCGGATGTCAGCTTCAAAGCTGCATTCGCCGGGCACCATATTGACCTTCAGGCCGCCCTTGATGGTGCCGATGTTCAAGGTGACTTTAGGCAGGATTTCAGAGGCGCCTTCGCCCATGGCCGTGTCCGCCGCCGCCTGGCCCTCAAGTAGGGCAGTGCGCACATTGTCCGGATAGTCGAAGCTCATCTCCTCCAGCGCTTCCAACGCGCCGATCAACCTGGCGGCGATGCGCGTCGCGCTGGGGCTGGAGTGTGTATAGGCGCCGTGGGAGCCGGGCGTACGGATTGTGAAGTTGAGCCAGATAGGGCCCTTCTCCCCGAAGCGGATGGAGTACGGGCTGGAGGGCTCGCCGTTCAAACAGCAATCCCCATGCACCTCCGGATGGTGTTCCATCAGATAACGTGCGCCCCAAGGGCCGAAGGTCTCTTCATCGGAGACGCAAGTGAGCGTGAGCTTGCCCTTCAGCTTATCTTTCATCCGGTGCAACAGAGCATAGGTCCAGATCGATGCGCTGGTGCCGGCCTTCATATCACAGGCGCCGCGACCATAGAGCTTGCCGTCTCTGATCTCACCGCCCCAGGGCTGGGTGGTCCAGCCTTCCGCATCCGGGTCCTCGCCCACCGGGAACACATCGATATGTCCATTCAGCACCAGGTGCCGGCCGGCAGATGGCGCATCAAACGACGCGACCACATTGGCAAACAGAGGCTGAGGATCGATGATCCGATAGTCCAGATCGTTCGCCTCCAAAAAGCTCTTGATATGGGCCACGGCTTCGGTGGTGTCGCCGGGCGGGTTGGGAGAAGGCCGGCGCACAAATTCCTGAAAGAAGCCAATGATGGCCTCTTCTTCCTCTTCAATCCATTTCAGCAGTTGATCGCGCTCGTTCATTGTTCTTCTCCTTATGGGGCGGAGAGCCCGCCTGACATCGATATCCCATCCACAGCAATCACCGGCACATCGGCAATATCATCGCCCTCCAGGCAGAACACGTTGATGCCGAGAAAATCCGGCGTCACGCGTTTGCGGTGAAACGTGTAGATGCCGCAGAGCTTACAGAAATGATGCGTCGCCGTGCGGGTGTTCCACTGGTAGGCTCCCAACGCGTCTTCACCGGCGAGCAGTTTGAACTGACTTTCATGCACCTTTGTCATCACCGCGTTCTTCTTGGTGCACAGCGTGCAGTCACACTTGGTGAATTCGGTGAACACAGTATCGATTTCAAATTGCACCGCACCACAATGGCATGCGCCTTTATAGATTGGCATGGCCCGCTCTCCGTCGTTTGCGCATTGTCTCTTGGAGCAAACTCCAATAGGTCTTCCATCATCGGACAAGTCCCCCACCGCCACAAGGTATCCAATGGCCAAGCTTGAGTATTTTTATTCCGCCCATTCCGGGTTCGCCTATCTGGGCTCGGCACGCTTCAAACAGATCGCTGATGCCGCAGGAGCAGAGATCGTGCACCGGCCGTTCAATTTGAACGCCCTGCTGGACGCCATTGGCGCTCCGGGTTTTAGGGCGCGCAGCGATGCCCACCGGGCCTACTTTTTCAGGCGCGAGATTGAGCGCTGGTCTGAGCTGCGCGACGCGCCGGTGATCCCCATGCGCCCCACCCACCACGACAATGACTACATCTTCGCCAATTGCATGCTCATCGCCAGCGCCAGAGACGGTGGCAACGTGGACGCCCTGTCACATGCCTTTCTGGAGGCCCATTGGCGCGAGGATGCCGATCTCTCAGACCATGCGCGACTTGCCAGCCTGGCGGAGAAAACGGGCCATGATGCCGCCGCCCTGGAAGAGGCCGCAGCCTCGCCTGAGATCCAGGCTACCCAAGAGGCCAACACCCACGAAGCGATTGAGCGCAGCGTGTTTGGCTCCCCCACCTATTTTGTGGATGGCGATATGTTTTACGGCCAAGACCACCTGGACCTGGTGGAACGCGCGCTGAAGGCGCCCTTTAAAGGTACGTGGCCCTAAGGCTCAGCCCACCACGGGGGTTTCGCCGCCCAGCACCTTGGCAAACCGTTCTGCATCAATGTTGCCGCCGCTCAGGATCACCCCAACGCGCTTGCCGGCCATTTGATCGCGCTCTTGCATCAGCGCAGCCAGGGCACCGGCGCCCGCGCCTTCAGCAATGTTGTGGGTTGCCCGGAACAAGAGCCGCATGGCTTCGGCAATCGTGTCTTCGCGCACTTCAACAACACGTTCTGCGCCCTCATTGATGGCCGAAACCGCTGCCTGATTAGGCTCACGGACGGACATCCCTTCAGCGAAGCTGTCGGCCGCATTGGTGCCCACAGGTTTGCCCGCCTCAAACGACAGGTGGTAGGCATTGGCCCGCTCAGACACCACGCCAATCACTTGGGTTTTCAAGCCGAGCAGATCCCGCGCGGCCATAGTCCCGCAAATCCCGGAGCCCAGCCCGATGGGCACATATACTGCATCCAGCTCTCCGGCTGCTTGAAACAGCTCTTGGGCATATGTGCTGACCCCTTGCACGAGGTCCTCTTGAAACGACGCCACCATATCGAGCCCGCGCTCTTCAGCGATGCGCTCTGCGGCTGCTTTTGAAGCAGTGAAGTCATGACCAGTTTCAATCAGTTCTGTGCCGAGCGCCCGCATGGCCGCGTTCTTCTCTTTGGAGTTATTCTCCGGCACGACCACGGCGGACGGCACCCCCTCCCGCTTGGCCGCATATGGGATCGATTGTCCATGGTTGCCCGTAGAGGCGGTGATCACGCCGTTGGTCTGCCCGCGCGCCACACGGCGGCGCATGTGCACCAGGCCGCCGCGCACCTTGAAAGCGCCAAGAGGCGTGTGGTTTTCATGCTTGACCCAGACCTCGCATCCGAGCTCGGCTGCCAGCACGGGCCAAGCATGCTGCAAAGTGGGCTGGAGCCCCTCATAGACGATCTCCCGCGCCTCGTCATAGTCGCGTTTGGTTCCGAATTTCAGCATCTCGCACCTCGTGGCGTTCAGCGATCCCCTCCCCTACACGCCCGATGACTTAATTACCACGCAATAGTCACACCGAGTTGATTGGCGAGGATGCCATGGCGTTCCTAAATGGCAATGACGATTGAATACCCAGTGCTAGCCCGGGGAGATTTGATCGCCTGATCGTACACTCAAGTCGCCGCGCCCTCCTTCCGCGCTTCTTGCCCCCCCCCCTCTAACGATCAGGCCAGATCTTCCCGGGGTGAGCTGGGCTGAATTTTTCTCCTTCCGGCTTGACAAGCCCCCCTCAAACCCCGATGTCTCGCGCCAGTTTCGAGACATCAGGGTTTTCTTTCATGACATCGGCGTTCACGT
>JBCDIP010000224.1:0-5681 GCA_038748855.1 Pseudomonadota bacterium | reverse complement strand
GTTCGCAACCTGCCGCCTGGACCTGAATGTGATTATCGCTGCGCCGATCACGATAATGATGGCAAGAGCGACGGTGAAGATAAGCAGGAGATCTGGGGAGATGCGAACGGGCAGCGACCAGGTGGCTTCGGAGCTGTTGGCCGGGCTTGCGCTGATCAGAAGAAGGGCCGCGCTGGCGCACGCACCCTTATGCCATCGCTCCGCCCAAATTGCCCTTATCGATCCGCCCGACATTGTGGATCGGCCATTCCTTGTTTGCATTGTTGTGCCGGTGGGCTGGTCCCGAAACTGCTGCCCGCCCGGCAGTATCTCTCCCCTAACGCCCGATACTTACCCTGAGGCTCCGATGGCCCGTGTTGGAAACGAATCACCTGAACATGCAGCTCTGCCCGTATACAACAAGGACTTGCTGATTTGGTAGCCCGGGTTGCGGAAAGCTGATGATTTTGCCGGGGTGAGTCACCCAGGCCACACTCTTATGGCGGGCAAAAAAAATCCGGCGCTGGATGGGCGCCGGATTTTGCGTCGGAATAGACCGGAGTTTAGTAGCGATATTCTTCCGGTTTGAAGGGACCGGACTGCTCTACGCCGATGTAAGCGGCTTGGTCCTGGCTGAGCTGGGTCAGCTGGGCGCCCAGTTTCTCCAGGTGCAGCGCGGCAACCTTCTCATCCAAATGCTTCGGCAGCACATAGACCTTGTTTTCGTAGCTGTCGCCTTTGTTCCAAAGCTCGATCTGGGCCAGGGTCTGGTTGGAGAACGAGGCGGACATCACGAAGCTCGGGTGGCCTGTAGCGTTGCCCAGGTTCACAAGGCGGCCTTCTGAAAGGAGCACCATGCGCTTTCCGTCCGCAAACTCAATCAAGTCGACCTGAGGTTTCACGTTGGTCCATTTCAGGTTCTTCAGGGCGGCCACCTGAATCTCATTGTCGAAGTGGCCAATGTTGCAGACGATCGCCATGTCTTTGAACGCGCGCATATGCTCGATCGTGACAATATCTTTGTTGCCCGTCGCAGTGACCACGATGTCGGCGCGCGGGGCGGCATCATCCAGGGTCACCACCTCAAAGCCGTCCATGGCAGCTTGCAGAGCGCAGATCGGGTCAATTTCCGTGACCAGCACCCGGGCGCCGGCGCCGGCCAGAGATTGGGCCGAACCTTTGCCCACGTCACCATAGCCGCATACGATGGCGACCTTGCCGGCCATCATCACATCCGTACCGCGGCGGATGGCGTCCACCAGGCTTTCCCGGCAGCCATACTTATTGTCGAACTTCGACTTCGTGACCGAGTTGTTCACGTCAATCGCCGGGAACGGCAGCTCGCCGCGCTCTTGCAGCTGGTGCAGGCGCATGACGCCGGTGGTGGTTTCCTCAGAAACGCCCTGAATATTGCCGCGGACCTTGGAGAACCAGCCGGGATCGGCCGCCAGGCGCTTCTTCACCTGAGCGAAGAAATACTCTTCTTCTTCCGATTGGGGGTTTTCCAGAACGCTTGGGTCGGTCTCTGCCTTGGCGCCGTGGAGCACCAGCATGGTGGCGTCGCCGCCATCGTCCAGGATCATGTTGGCGGTTTCGCCATTGCCCCAGTCCAGAATCCGGTCGCAGTAATCCCAGTATTCTTCAAGGGTTTCGCCCTTTACGGCGAAAACGGGGATGCCGGCAGCGGCGATTGCAGCGGCAGCATGATCTTGGGTGGAGAAGATGTTGCAGGAGGCCCAGCGGACTTCTGCGCCCAGAGCCACCAAAGTTTCAATCAACACCGCGGTTTGAATGGTCATGTGCAGGGAGCCCGCGATGCGGGCGCCTTTTAGGGGCTTGGAACCTTCATACTCCCGGCGCACCGCCATGAGGCCCGGCATTTCGTGCTCGGCCATGGTGATTTCCGTGCGCCCGAACTCGGCGAGCGAAATATCCGCCACAATGTAATCTTTTGCGTCAGCCATTTTTCAAATTTCCTGGAATTGTTGCGCGCATGGTCAGGCGCGTTCACCGATCGTGTGCGGGCGTCTTATCAGCCGGGTGGACGTTTTGCAAGTTGATATAAACTAATCTTTATATCAAAAGCCTTAATCGTCTTCGTCGAACTTCCGCGCGACGAGATCGCTGAGGGCCTGAAGCGCTTCCTCGGCCTGAGGTCCGGTGGCTTCCACTTCAACATCACAGCCCCTGGCGGCCGCCAGCATCATGAGGCCCATGATGGATGTGCCCGGCACTGTGAGCCCATCGCGGGAGACGGAGACCTCCGCATCGAATGTTTCGGCGCACTTGACGAACTTGGCCGAGGCGCGGGCGTGCAGGCCTTTTGCGTTACAAATATTCAGGGTCCGGCGATGCATGGGGGAGGTGGGCTCAGCTGTTTTCACCAGAAAGGATGCGGCTCGCCACATTGATGTATTTGCGGCCGGCCTCTTGGGCATCGTCCACCGCTTGCTTCAGCGATTTGCCCGTGCGGGAACTGGCCAGCTTGATGAGCATGGGCAGATTGACCCCGGCCACCACTTCCACATTGGCGCTATCCATCACGGAGATGGCAAGGTTGGAGGGTGTGCCGCCGAACATGTCGGTCAGAAGGATAACGCCAGCGCCGCTGTCAGCCCGGGCCACAGCATCCAGGATGTCGCTGCGCCGTTGTTCCATGTCATCATCGGGGCCGATGGAGATGGTCTCCATATTCTCCTGCGGCCCAACCACATGTTCTAAAGCGGCCCGGAATTCGGACGCGAGTTGTCCATGCGTGACCAGAACAAGCCCGATCATTGGCCCAACTGTCCTTTCATCCACCCATCACTCCGTATCTCCCAGGCGATATCATGCGGTGAAGCTGCACGGTTCGCAAGGTGAGACTTACTCCTTTTTGGAAATCAGAGTTTGGCTGAGCGCGGCCGCACTGCGCACCTTGGCTGGGGCTGAGGCTTGGAAGGGGTCGATTTCGAGAATGGGCAGGAAGAGCCCTAAGACCTCCAGATGTTCAAAATCCGGTCCCGGCATACGCTCCGGTGCGCCGCCCGGGACCAGCCGGAAGGCGAGCCTGAGCACAACCTCCTCAAGGGCCGGCGACGATAAAAGCCCAAGGCCGCGCACTTCCAAAAGCCCCTTCAAGGCGGGCGGGGCGCTGGCCAGAAGCCTTTCTCCCGACCGGCGGACCATCACTTGATCGTCAGCCACCAGGCGGGTTGTCACGAGATCTCCGCCCGTTCCCCGGCCAGGCTGATCGATCAATCTGAGAGCAAGGTCTGACTTTCCGCTGCCCGAAGGACCGGTCAGCAGGATCCCGCGTGTTCCAACCGCCAGGCACGTGCCGTGCAGGTTCTTCTGGTCAGGCATCAAGCCTTGTCAGTGTTTTGGCTGGAGCCCCGGCGGCGTTCGGTGGGCCGCACGGGCAGGCGGACGGTGAAGCGGGCGCCGCCGATTTCCGCAGCCTGGTTGCCGGTAGGCTGGGTGTACCAGTTCTCGGCCCAGATGCGGCCTCGGTGGGCGTCCACAATCTGCTTGGAGATGGAAAGGCCAAGGCCGGAGTTTTCCCCAAAGTCATCTTCCGGACGGTCGGTGTAGAAGCGGTTGAAGATGCGGTCCAGGTTCTCTTCCGGAATACCGGGGCCCTTATCCTCAATGCGGAACTCCACCTGGCCGGGCAACTGGCGCAGGGTGATCCAAACGTCCGATCCAGGCGGGGAGAAGGAGCGCGCATTGTCCAAAAGGTTGCGCACCACCTGGCCCAGGCGGCTGTCATGGCCCATGACAAAAAAGCCGTCTTTGTTCTCTTCACCTGATGGAGATTTTTGGCGCATCTGTGCTGGGGCCGGTTCGACCTTCAGGTGGACCGTGGAGCCGCTCTCGCTGGCGGTTTCGTTGGCGAGCTGAGCAAACGTCTCCAGAAGATCGCGCATATCCACCGGCTCGGCCTCATTGCGCGCCAGTTCTGCGTCCAGGCGCGAAGCGTCTGAGATATCAGAGATAAGGCGGTCCAGACGCTTCACATCATCTTTGACAATCTCGATGAGGCGCGAACGCTGGGCATCGTCCTTCACATAGTCCAGCGTCTCAACCGCGCTGCGCACCGAGGTGAGCGGGTTCTTCAACTCGTGGGCTACGTCTGCCGCGAAGCCTTCAATGGCATCGATCCGCTTGTAGAGCGCGTTGGTCATATCACGCAGCGCCCCGGACAGATCGCCGATCTCATCGCGCCTGGTGGAGAAGTCCGGGATCTCCACGCGCTTGTTGATGCCTTTGCGCACCTGATCAGCCGAGCGTGCGAGCCGGCGCATAGGCTCGGCAATCGTGCTGGCCAGAACGAGAGAGAGCAACACCGCCACCAAAGCGGCCACCACGAACATGCGGATGATGTGCCAGCGCTCGTTCACCAAAGTCTCGTCGATCTCCCCGTCGCGGGTGGAGAGCACGAGCGCCCCTTGCACTGCGCGGAAGCGCTGAACCGGAACCGCCACGGAGACGATCACCTCGCTCTTTTCGTTCTGCCGGACCACGCTCACCGAAGCGCCGTTCAATGCGGCCAGGACTTCTGGGAACTCCTTACCGTTCTCGCTGTTGAAGTCTTTCTGCAACGGGTAATCATTGGCGGAGAACCAGTCGCGCGCCATGGTCCACCAGGTTTTGAAGATGCTCTCCTTCTCAACATCCAGGGGCGGCAGCTCAAACCGAAGTACGGCGCCGGAGGCATTGAGGAAGTTGGAATCGGCCAGAAGCACACCCTCCTGGTCGAACATGCGGGCAATGATCTTGGTTCGGGCCACCAGCTTGCGCAAAACGGGGCCGGCTTGTTCGGGGTTG
This sequence comes from Pseudomonadota bacterium, assembly GCA_038748855.1. GTDB lineage: Bacteria > Pseudomonadota > Alphaproteobacteria > Rhizobiales > CAJQND01 > JAAEUE01. The sequence goes on along the minus strand of JBCDIP010000224.1, from coordinate 893 downwards.
ATGGGGAAGTCGAAATTGCCGAACTGCTCTTCCGCTGTGGGGAAGGCGTTCTGCTTGTGCATCTCCAAAAGACGCTCCGGGTTCAGCACCACACTGTCGGAGGTGTCTACCGTGGCGGAGGAGGCGATGGCGCCCGCGATGATCTGGGCCTGGCTCATCATCGCTTCCACCCGGGCATCGATCAGGCCTTGGCGGAACTGATTGAGGTAGAAGATGCCCGAGGCCAGAATGATCAGGCCGATAAAGTTGATAATGATGATACGGGCGGTGAGGCTTCCGGGGGCAAATTTGGTCAATATGTTGCCGAAGCGCGAGGCGGCCTTTGTGCCCGCCGCACCGACTGTTGCGCTCAAGTCTTTCAGGTCGCCCTTCTGAAAGCTTGTGTCCTGTTCTGCGTCAGCAACCATTCCCGCCCCATAACGCCGAACTCAAGGCGTTACAATTTGAAGATAACGGCCCGGCCGGCGGGCCGGCCGGGCCGCCTAACTGGTTTAAGCCTCTTTAAAGCGGTACCCAACGCCATACAGCGTTTCGATACCGTCAAAACTGTCGTCAACGGCTTTGAACTTCTTGCGCAGCCGTTTGATGTGACTGTCGATGGTGCGGTCGTCCACATAGACCTGGTCATCATAAGCTGCATCCATCAGCGCATCGCGGCTCTTTACGATGCCGGGGCGCTGGGCGAGGGACTGCAGGATGAGGAATTCGGTCACGGTCAAGGTCACCGGCTTGCCGCCCCAGGTGCACAAGTGGCGGTCCGGATCCATGGCCAGCTTGCCGCGCTCAATGGCCCGGGTGCTGGTTTCGATCACGGCCGCAGCATCCTTTGGCGCTGCGCGGCGCAGCACTGCTTTCACGCGCTCTACCAGGAGGCGCTGTGAGAACGGTTTGCG
>JBCDIP010000223.1:0-5686 GCA_038748855.1 Pseudomonadota bacterium | reverse complement strand
TGTGCGGCGATCTTGTCTTCGTGCCACAAGTCGTCTGAATCAATGAACCCGATGAACACGCCCCGCGCCATGGCCAGGCCAGAGTTGCGGGCGGCTGATACGCCTGCATTTTTCTGCCAGAAATAGCGGATTCTGGGGTCTGTGAAGGTCCGGCACACTTCCGCTGAATGGTCTGTGGAGCCGTCATCCACCAAGATCAGTTCAAAATCTGAATAGGTCTGATCCAGAACGGAGGTGATGGTTTCCGCCAGCAGATCGCCGGCATTGTATATCGGCACAATCACGCTAACGGCCGGTGAGGAACCAGGCTCGTGCGTGCGCCGTGCTGTGTCGTTCTGAGGCTTCATGGTTTCATCCCGTCTGCGAGCCCCCAACGAAGCAAGCTTCATGCCACCTAAAGTCGAGTAGCGGCGCGCGCTCAGGCACGCTATTTGCTGAGAGGCTGGGGTGCTGACGGATTGTTTCCGTTTGGCGCGGCCTTCAGCCTGGACGCACCGCAACCGCAATGATGAAAACCTGGTCAGCTCTCTCACGTACACGGCGCCTGTCTGTGACGCTTTGCTTTCATGGCATTGGAGAAGCGCGGGAAGACTGCGAGCCCGCAGAGCGCCCCTATTGGATTCCGGAGGCTCAGCTCTCAGAAGTTCTGGAGTGCGTTTACGCCATGGAGGAGCGTCATCAGGTGAACATTCACCTGGACTTTGACGATGGCTTCCAAAGCGACCATGAGCACGTGCTGCCCCTCTTGAAGAAGGCGTCGCTGAGTGCGGCGTTCTTTGTGCCCACCGACTGGATTGACCGCGAGGGCCATCTGAGCGCTGAGCAGATCAAAGATCTGGTTGAGGCAGGCATGACAATTGGCTCGCATGGCACCGATCATCGCGCCTGGACGGAACTCTCCGACGATGAGCTCTCACGCCAGCTGAGGCATTCCAAGCGGGTGCTGGAACAGATCACCGGCGCTCAGGTAAAGCTTGCGTCTGCGCCCTACGGGTTCTGGTCGCAGCGGGTGGTCGCCGCGGCCATCGACGCAGGGTTTGAACGGCTGCACACCTGCGACGAACGGCCCGGCAGGCAGGCCGGCTTCCTCAATCACCGCATTGTTGTCCGCAAGGGCAATGATGTGGACGCCATCCTCACCCGAAAGCTCAGCGTATTGCGGCGGGCAGTTCACAAGGCCAAGGATCTGGGCGAGAGGCTGCTGGTTCAGGCGGCCTGAGATCTACAATTAGCGTAGCCGCTCTTGGGGTCTTTCTGCTATCCATCAGGCAATGACCTCGCCTGTGCTCCAACTCAGCGACAAAGACAAAGCCCATCTCTCCGGAGAGAACGGGCGCGTGCTCCAATTCGCCGCCAAGATGGTCGTGAGGGCCGGTGAGCTCATGGGCGCTGCTGAACTCATTGATGTCTCGTTCGTTCATGTGGATGCCTGCCACTACTATGGCGAGGCTCATGTGGACTTTGCCCGCTTCGTGGTGGAAGGAGGCGGCCAGATGGTGGTGCCGTCCTGGACCAACACGGTGCCGGTTAGCGTGGAGCTGCCCGACATGCGGCCGCCGGAAAAGTCTCCCCAGTTCATCTCCGGCGCCAAGGAGCTGATGAAGCTGTACGAGCAAATGGGCTGCCGCCCGGTGTGGACCTGCGCGCCGTACCAGCTGCCCGGAGGCCCGGGCCTAGGCGATCATATTGTGGGGTCTGAGTCCAACGCGGTCACCTACTACAATTCCGCTGTGGGCGCGCGGACCAACAAGTATGGTGATTTTCTCGACGTGTGCTGCGCCCTGATGGGCCGGGTGCCCAACGCGGGACTGCACAAAAAGGAGAACAGGAAAGGCCAGATCCTGTTCCGTCTTGGCGATGACGTGCCCGAAACCTTGCGGCACCAGGAGATGCTGGGCCATGTGCTCGGCCACCATGTGGGCAAGCAGGCGGGATCGGCGATCCCGGTGATAGAAGGCTTGCCGGCGGCGACCACCCTGGACAGCCAGAAAGCCATGAGCGCTGCCACAGCGGCATCGGGTGGCGTAGCTCTATTCCACGCTGTCGGCGTTACCCCGGAAGCGCCAGATCTGGAAACCGCATTTCACGGCGAAGAACCGGCGGACGTGCGAACCATCAGCCTGGGCGATTTGCGCGCCGCCCGAGATGATCTCTCAACGGCCGCACCCGGACCGCTCGACATGGTCGCACTTGGCACCCCACACTTCTCGTTCACCGAGTTTGCCCGCCTCGCGGCCCTGATGGACGGGCGGAAGGTGGCTGATGGGTTGGTCATGTATGTCTCTACCAGCCGCCATGTGCGCGAGCTCGCCGCCCAGAAGGGCTGGGTTGAGGCTTTGGAGCGGGCAGGGGTACAGATCGTGGTGGACACCTGCACCTACTTTACGCCGGCTGTGCGCGGCGCCAAGGGTCGGGTGATGACGAATTCAGCAAAGTGGGCCTACTACGCACCGGGCATGTTGCCGGTTGAGGTCTGTTTCGGCAGCTTGGAGGATTGCGTCCAGTCCGCCACCGTCGGCGACGTGACGCGCGATGAGACCCTCTGGCTGGAAGGTGCAGCATGATCGCAGGAACCGTGCTCCATGAAGGTGAGGCAGAGGGCCAGCTCCTTGTGCTCCAGGAGGCTTTGAGCTTCTGGGGCGGGTTTGATCCCCAAACGGGCCAGATCATAGATCAGCATCATCCCCAGGCCGGCGCGAACGCCACCGGCACTCTGCTTGCCCTGCCTGGGACCCGTGGATCTGCCGGCACGCCCGCCGGCGTGGCCGAGGCCATCCGCAACGGCTGCGGCCCGGCCGGCATCATCACTGCGAAAAAAGACATCAATCTTCTGGCAGGTGTCATGACGGCCTTCCAGCTTTATGATATTTGCGTGCCGATCGTAGAGATTTCGCGCCGCGAGCTGGACACACTGACCACAGGCCAGCGGGCGCAGATCAGCGGCGGCCATGTGACCATCCTTCCAGAGCAGGGACCAGACTCTTGAGCAAACGCACCCAGCCCTACGGCACCTGGGCTTCGCCCATCAGCGCAGATCTTGTGGCCGGAAAATCGCTGCGCCTCGGCCAGGTGCAAAGTGTCGGCCAAGACCTTTACTGGTCTGAGGGCCGCCCCGCAGATGGCGGCCGCATCACGATCGTGCACCGGGATGGGGAGGGAACGCTCGTCGACCTGCTGCCGCCTCCGTACTCAGCGCGGTCCAGTGTGCACGAGTATGGCGGCGGAGAGCTTCTGGCCACTGGAGATGGCGTTTTCTTCATTAATGCCGAGGATCAGGACGTCTACGTAGTGCGCGGCGATGGCAGCATTGAGCGCATCACCGAGCAGGAAGGCTGGCGCTTCTCGGACCTGTGTTTGGATGAGACCAATGCGCGGCTGATCGGCGTTGCGGAAATCCATCAGCAAGACCACGATCCTGAGCCGGAAAACGTGCTGGCGGCCATCTCGCTTCACCCGGGCCAGCTGGGTGCGGTGGAGCGGCTGGCGGAGGGTAAGGATTTCTACGGCTGTCCGCGCATATCACCAGACGGCGCCACCTTGGCCTGGCTGGAATGGTCCTTGCCGCATATGCCTTGGGAAGACGCCACCCTGATAATGGCCCACGTTGACGGCAGTACACTGGACGCCCCTCGCACGTTGGCCGGCGGCGACGGCACGGCCGTGTTCCAACCCACCTGGGCGGCGGACGGGCAGCTCTACTTCGTGTGGGATCAGACCGGTTGGGGCAATCTCTACCGCCTGGAGGGCGAGGCCCCGAATTGCATCTGCGAGCGGGAAGCGGAGTTCGGTCTGCCACTCTGGGCTCTGGGCGCGCGCTCCTTTGCGTGCCTGCCTGATGGCCAGATCTTTGTCACCTATCTTGAAGACGGCCTCTCAAAGTCCGCAGTGCTCGATCCGCAAACGGGCACTCTCTCCGGCTTGGACACCGGCCTCGCCAACGTATATGGCCCGACGGTTCTGGGCGCTGACATCGCTGCACAAAACACGGCGGACACTGAGGCGCCGGCCATCGGCCTCACCTCGCGTGATGGTGCGGTCACCATTATCCGCAGAAGCGCCGAGTTCGATCTGGCGCCGGAGGCCTTCTCCAGCGGTGAGATCCTGAAGCTCAGCGGAAAGGACGGCCGCCCGGTGTGGGCCGTGTACTATCCGCCGGCATCTGTGGATCGCCAAGGCACTGATGGCAGCGCGCCGCCCATGCTCGTCTCCGCCCATGGTGGACCCACGGGCATGGCCGACCGGGGGCTGAAGCTGAAGGTGCAATACTGGACGAGCCGCGGCTTCGCCTATCTGGATGTGGACTATGCCGGCAGCTGGGGCTATGGCCGCACCTACCGCGAAGCACTCAACGGGCAATGGGGCATTGCCGACGTGGACGACGTAATCGCCGCCACCAAGGCCACTGTGGACAGGGGGCTGGCAGATCCTACCAAGCTGGTCATATCCGGCGGCAGCGCCGGCGGCTACACGGTGCTCTGCGCACTCGCCTTTCACGATCTTTACGCAGCCGGGGCATCCTATTACGGGGTGGCCGACCTGGAGAAGCTGCTGGCGCTCACCCACAAGTTTGAATCCGGCTATCTCTACGCGCTCACCGGCACCGAGCCGGGTGCTACCGAGACCGTCTTCAAAGCGCGCTCCCCGTTGGAGCATGCTGATCAGATCTCTTCGCCCGTCATCTTCTTTCAGGGCGACAAAGACTTTGTGGTGCCGCCAACGCAAAGCCGGGATATGGCCGCGTCCCTAGACAGCCGCGGTGTGCCTGTTGCCTATTTTGAGTTTGCCGGCGAGGGCCACGGCTTCCGTGCTGCGGCCACGTTGGCGCAATGTCTCAATGCGGAGTATGCCTTCTACGCCAAGGTCTTGCATCTTGAACCGGAAGAAGATGTGCCCCACGTGGAAATCAAAAATGAAGGTGCTTTATCGTGAACTTTGCTTCTGACAATGCGTATGGCGTTTCGCCTGAGATTATCGATGCCTTGGTTCAGGTGAACGAAGGCGCATCCAGCTCCTATGGGGGCGATGACATCACCGCCCAGCTCAGCGAAGAGATGGGCAAGCTGTTCGAGACCGAGGTTGCGGTCTTTCCTGTGCCCTCAGGCACCGGCGCCAATGCTCTGGCGCTCTCCACAATGGTGCCCTCGTTCGGGGCCGTGTTGTGCCATGAGGAAGCGCACATCAATGTGGATGAATGCGGGGCCGTTGAACTGTACACGGGCGGCTGCAAGCTGATCGGCCTGCCGGGCACAGGTGCACAGCTTACCGCTGAGGGTCTTGAGGCGCGCCTGGCCGGATTTGTCCGCGGCGATCACGACCCACGCCGCTGCGCCGTCAGCATCACCCAGGCGAGCGAACTTGGCACGGTCTACTCGCTGGACGAGATCGCAGCCATAGGCACCGTCTGCAAAGACAATGGCATGAAGCTGCATATGGATGGAGCGCGTTTTGCCAACGCGTTGGTCTCGCTGGACTGCAGCCCTGCTGAGATGACCTGGAAGGCTGGTGTCGACGCGGTGTCATTCGGTGTGTCCAAAAACGGAGGCATGATCACCGATGCCGTAGTGTTCTTCGACACCGCCCTGGCAGAAGACTTCGACCGCCGCCGCCTGCAAGGCGGCCAGCTGATCGCCAAGGGACGCTATGCGTCCGCACAGATCATCGCCTACCTGAAGGACGATCTGTGGCT
>JBCDIP010000222.1:0-5698 GCA_038748855.1 Pseudomonadota bacterium | reverse complement strand
CGCTCCGGGATCTATGCTTACGGAGACGAAGACAAGGCTTCGGCGGAGAGCTCACGAGCAGCTTATCAAGGGGCGTTGAATGCTCGCGGTCTGGGAGAGATAACCACTGAAATCCTCAGCGCGCCGGAATTTTACTTTGCCGAAGACTATCATCAGCAATACCTGGCAAAGAACCCAATGGGTTATTGTGGATTGGGCGGAACAGGCGTGTCTTGCCCAATCGGCCTATCAGTTGCGGCCGAGTAGACACCTAACGGGACCCTTGGCTCTTAACTTCGTACAAGCGCAACTCGGCTCCTGAGTGCGTGGTGAGTGGCCGTATCCAACTTGGAGTCACCCCCCGCTCAATCTGGGCAACCAGTCCTTTTGCATTCGTCTCGAGCAAGGCGGCGTTCCTGCACCAAGCCAGGTAGCGTCCGCCTCTGGAGGTAATAAGCCGGCGGGCCTCCTCGGGCTCGGCCGTCAAAATGCGGTGTGCAGTTGAGATGCCACTCTCATTGCGATGATACGGACCGGAGACGGCGCCATGCTCGCTATACGCGGCGATCCAAGGGCCCATGTCAAATGAGTTGATCACAACGCCCGGCGGAGTACGGTTCAGAATTGCGATCCCATCGGTTAGCCGGCACCCAGGGGCTGCGATTTGAGAGCTTGATGAAGCAACGGCCTGAGGTGTCGAAGTCAACCAAAGTGCATTTGTGCCCAAAGCCCATGCCAAGATCCAAACCGCAAGGTTTCCAGCAGACTGCTCTCGGGACTGAACCTGCTCGTGAAAGAGAGCGGCAAACACGGCAAACACCGGGATTGCAAAGAATACAGCCCCCGCAAGGGCGCGCGCTTGAAACACGCCAAGCGCCGCTCCCGCCGTAAGCATTAGAACGATAAACATCAAGCCTTGCTTCTGATGGGTGTTCTGGCGCGCAAGGGTCCAAAGCACTCAGCCACCGCAGGCAATGGCGGACATCATGTATGGGTATAGGATCAGCGCAGTGTGAATGTCCTTGTGCCAAGTTGTGAACAAGCTCCAGGTTTCTGGAATGTGGTCAAACCAGATTGGGCGCAGGTCGGCATTGAGAGAAGCATACGGACCTTTGAGGCAATCCGGCGCCGCAGCTGCGATAGACAATATGCAAACTGCAGCCAGCGCCCCAACGGCCGCTAACCTACCGAGCTGGCTGCTGGTTGGTCTGCCGGTTGTGGCCAGAATGTAGAGGCCGAGCGCACCCGCCATCAGCGCCGGTGCATAAGCAAAAGACAGCACATCGCACCGGGCATTAAACCCAGAAGACGGTATTTGAAGACCAGCCATCAAGAGTCCCGTTGTGCAAAAGAGACCAAGTGCAAAGGAGGCCATCTGTCGTGCTTTTTCGCTACCTTTAAGGATCCAAAGACCCGGAAACCATGCGCAGCAGATCAAGACGTAAACTACAGTCTCCATCCCGATGGAGAGTGACATCGGTGCGAGCACGCCCGCAGCACCGGCGAACTTAGGGGCACGATGGGAGATCACCACACACGTCGCGAGCGCGAGACTAAACAGAATCTGTACGTTGTGATGATCGATCTGTCCGGGCATGAAAACGGCTATGCGAGGACAAGCCAGGGCAAAAATCAAACTTGGCAGCACCGCGCGTGTTCCACCGACCTCTCGTGCAAGCATACCAACCGCCACGAGCACAGGTAGAAGCACAAGCATCGGCCACACGGTGAGGGCAAATGGCACGCCGTATTCCGGACCAATCCAGGTGTTTCCCACCAACACCAAAGCTGCGATGGGGAGATCTATCAGCCTGGACCAATGCATCTCCAAGCCGATCGGAGCATTCATTCTGTACTGTGTCAGATCAAAGAAGCTCTGTCCGGAGAGGAGGTCTTTGACCTGAGCAAGGCGCATGACCGAATCGGGGTCCATTGGACCGTGAGCGAGCATATCCTGCCAACCGGAAGTGCCTGTTAAACCGACGAACAGGCTCCAGACCAGCAAAGCACCTAAAAGTACATTCGGTAGGCCAAAGAGCGCGTAACCCGATGTTACGCCTTCCGAACTTGGGGGTTTTGGCGTCCAGATTGCTCTCATTCTATAACGGAAGCCCAGAGTCAGGACCGAAGCTATTGAGGGCTCAAAGTGGACTGGGCGTTGCCTTCGAACTCACCGGGCAGAACGTACTTTGCCACAACGACATGGGTGATGTTCATGCCCGATAGCCACACCACAATGAACAATGCGCCGGCGAGTGATGTAGGCCTGCCCATGCGCGTCAGTCCGCCCACCATGAGGACAAAGTAGGCGCAAGGGATGATGGCCAATGCGTTTGCATAGGTGGCTAGCCGCACATCGGTAATCAGGATCACTATCGCGGTCAAAAGAAAGCTCAGCAGGAGTGCCCACGCTGCACGCCCGGCTCCCTGTGGTCCAAGATTGCTTATCAATGCAACGGCGGCCGCTCCCATGCCGATAATGGGGGTGGCCAGCAGGATGTAAGCCCCGCGCGGGTTGTTATTGAGCACGCTGAGAAGGCCATACTTTTGGGTCCAGAGTGCATCAATGGTGCTTGCCGCCGATACCAGACATGTTGGATTGGCCGCAAAGCTTGCGCTTATAGCGATCAGCGCAACGAAAGTGATGCACCCCAGCCGTTGTCTAAGCTCAGCAAACTCATTTGTGGTGCGCGCTAAGTGTGCAAGTCCGAGGCCTGCCAGCACCACAGGCGCGGTATGCGCCATCGACAAGGGGCCACACGATGAAGACGTGGAAGCCCAATCATGTAAGGAAGATAGGTTGAGTATAATCGTTCCGGATACGATACTATAGCCAAAATATCTCGTCTTTTGGTTGGCCACACCGCCGTGCTCGCCGCGATCAGTTGCCCAGTCTATGGCAAACCAAAGCATGGCCAACGCGGCAAATGGCACGGTTTGAGGGCTTATGGCCAGCAGGGCTGAGGCGCATAGCCCCGCTCCGATGCCCAGTTTTGCATCCTTGCGCGCATACACGCTGAATGCCATGAGCCCCATCAGCAAGACCAGTTGAAGCGCACCGCCTGAGGGGCGACCGGGAACAAACAGCGCAAGGACGAACACCGAAACGCTGCAGAAGCTGAGAGCGATCAGCATTCCGCGCTTGCCAATCATTTGGAGCGCGCAACATGCCACAGCAGCAGTGAACGCAAAGAGTAGCGACAAAGGCCAAATCTGAAGCGCCCAGGAGTTGGACATCTCAACTGGGGTTGCATGTGAAAACCAGACACCAGGCCAAACCTGATAGGCTGGAGCAAGAAGTAGGAACGTGGCCGGTAACAGCCAGGCTAAGAATAAAATGGGCAGATCTTGGCGTTCTAAGAATGGCCGGGTGATGGGCTGCATGTCGCACTCAACCCCTACTATCACTAAAAGGCAGCGGAGCGATCAGGAGACCACACAATCATTGCCCTGAGGTAAAGAGTAGCGATTCTTGAGATTATCGAGGCTTGAGTTCTCCTTTTGGGAGAACGAGCTCAGTTCTCGTCCATTTTCAGCGCGGCAATAAATGCATCTTGTGGGATATCTACCTTACCAAACTGACGCATTTTCTTTTTGCCGGCTTTCTGTTTGTCCAGCAATTTGCGCTTCCGGCTGACATCCCCGCCATAACACTTTGCGGTCACGTCCTTGCGGAGGGCGCCAATAGTTTCCCGCGCAACGATCCTGCCGCCGATGGCCGCTTGGATAGGGATTTTGAAGAGATGACGCGGGATCAAGTCCTTAAGTTTTTCACACATCACCCGGCCACGTTGCTCTGCGCGTGCGGAGTGAACGATCACCGACAATGCATCCACCGGCTCAGCATTGACCAGGACCTGCATTTTCACCAGGTTCTCCGGCTCATAACCGATCATCTGATAGTCGAAACTGGCATAGCCGCGCGAGATGGACTTCAAGCGGTCATAGAAATCGAAAACCACCTCATTGAGTGGCAGCTCATAGATCACCATGGCGCGCGCGCCTGCATAGGTCAGCTCTTTTTGCCGTCCGCGACGATCTTCACACAGCTTAAGCACGGCACCAAGATGCTCGTCCGGCACGAGGATGGTGGCTTGAATCCAAGGCTCTTCCACGCGGTCGATTTTGACCACATCAGGCATATCGACGGGATTGTGTAGTTCGATCACGGAGCTGTCGTTCATGTAAACATGATAGATCACAGACGGAGCGGTGGTGATCAGGTCGATATTGAACTCGCGCTCAATGCGCTCGCGGATAATTTCCAAGTGGAGCAGGCCTAAAAAGCCACAGCGGAACCCAAAACCGAGAGCAGCGGAGGTTTCCATTTCGAACTCAAAGCTTGCATCGTTCAGGCGCAGTTTGGCCATGGCATCGCGCAACGTTTCAAATTCGCTGGTATCCACGGGGAAGAATCCGCAGAAAACAACCGGTTGTGCAGGCTGAAATCCGGGAAGAGCTTCCGCACACTCGCGCTTTTCTTCAGTCACCGTGTCGCCAACACGGGTGTCGGCCACCTGCTTAATGGCGGCGGTGAAGAAGCCGATTTCGCCGGGTCCAAGCGTGCCGATCATTTCCTGTTTGGGGCGGAAAATGCCCACGCGATCCACGGGGTATGTTGCGCCGGTGGACATGAGCTTGATCCGCTGGCCTTTCTTCAGCACACCGTCGATGATGCGCACCAAGACCACAACGCCAAGATAGGCATCGTACCAGCTATCGACCAACAGTGCTTTGAGCGGTGCTGCGGCATCTCCCTTAGGTGCTGGTAGCTCTGTGACGATGGCTTCGAGTACATCGGGTACGCCCACGCCCGTCTTGGCTGAGATTTCAATAGCACCCGTTGCGTCGAGCCCGATCACATCTTCTATCTGCTGCCGGATTCTGTCAGGCTCGGCTGCCGGCAGGTCCACCTTGTTGAGCACCGGCACAATTTCATGATCGTTTCCAATGGCTTGATACACATTGGCCAACGTTTGCGCTTCCACACCCTGGCTTGCGTCCACCACCAGAATTGAACCTTCGCATGCGCTGAGCGAGCGGTTGACCTCATAGGCAAAATCCACATGGCCCGGCGTGTCGATCAGATTCAGAACGTACTGCTCTCCGTCCTTTGCCTTGTATTCCAATCGAACCGTTTGCGCCTTGATCGTGATGCCGCGCTCGCGCTCGAGCTCCATGTTGTCCAAAACCTGCTCGGTCATCTCGCGCGCGGACAGGCCGCCACAGATTTGGATCAGGCGGTCAGCGAGCGTAGATTTCCCGTGGTCGATATGAGCGACAATGGAGAAATTGCGAATGTTTTTCAGCGGGGTCATGGGACGGATATGTAAGGGATTTAAAGTGTTGGCAAGGCGAGCAGTTGACACATATACATGCCTTGGTTTTTGCCAACGATCGAGCAGCTAAGGCTTGCTAGTTACCGCTGTTTATTGCGTTGACTCGAGCAATGACGTCAGCGTGTCTACGCGATCCGGGCTGATACGCGATTTCGGCATGCTGGACGATTTGTGAGGGCATTCGAAACCATGCAGAGTTTTGTTTCGAAATCGCCTCTCCGGCTTGCATCCACAGCTCGACGGTATCCCGGTATTGACGCGTACTCTGGCCGCCGAGCTGAGACCGAAAGTACTCCGCCAAAAGAGCTGACTTAAAGAACTGATCGAAAGCGTTCTCCATATCGTTGTCAGGCGCCGACTGAAGTTCTCGAAGGGCCCTT
>JBCDIP010000221.1:0-5712 GCA_038748855.1 Pseudomonadota bacterium | reverse complement strand
GCTGCAACCAGCTTTGGACGGACCCGATCGCTCATGGGCTCGATCCAGTCTGAAACCTTGCTCCAGGCTTTACCGTCCCACTGTTGGATGTAGATCGGGTGCGCGCCGGCATGGTCCTTACAGGTCACGGTGATCGGGTTTGTGAACCCTTCCAGGCCGATTTCCTTCAGGCGCTCTGCCGTAATCTTGAGGTTCTCAAGACCCTTGCGCATGTCTTCGCCGTTGATCTGCTTCTTACCGGTCACTTCCTGAGCGGTCCGGATGGCTTCCGCAATCAGCACAGCGTTCATCACACCGCGGTTGTAGAAGTTGGCGCCAACATCTTCTTCCTTGGCTTGGCTCTTGCCGGCTTTCACCACATGCTTCAGGATATCCTGAATGGCACCGTAAGAGGTGCCCGTGCCGTGGAAGTTGGCAGATTTGTAGCCCTTGGCGCCGGCGCCGGCCGGGACCACGTCCACGTTACCGCCGGACCACCACACGCCGATGAACTTGTCCATGGAGTAGCGGATCTTGGCAGCTTCCTTGATGGCGGTCGGGTTCATTGCGCCCCAACCCCACATGATCATCCAGTCAGGACGCTCTTTGCGAACCTGCAACCAGTGTGAAGACTGGTTCTGCATTTCCTTCACGCCCACCGGGATCTTGACCACTTCAAAGCCCATCTCCTTGGAGAGCTCATCCAGAAGCGGGATCGGCTCGCGGCCATAACCCACGTCCAGATAGATAAAGCCGATCTTCTTGCCTTTCACGCCTCCATTGGAATCAATGTACTTGATGATGGCAGACATCTGGCTCCAATAGGTGGATGGTGCGTTGAAGGTCCAGGGGAACTTCTCACCCACGGCCGTTGCGGAGAGGCCATAGCCCATGGACAGGATCGGAATCTTGTCAACCGGGGCCTTCGGGATCAGCTGAAGGGTGATGCCCGTGGAGTAAGGGTTGTAAACCACGGCGCCCTTGCCCTTGGTGCCTTCATAGCACTCTACGCCCTTCTGGGCGTTGTAACCGGTTTCGCACTCTTCAACGATCAGCTTCACACCGCCGATCCCGCCATCGCGCTCGTTGAGCATGGTGAGATAGTCGTGCAAGCCGTTCGCAGTCGGTGTACCGGAACCGGCAAATGGGCCGGTGCGGTAGGTGAGAAGTGGAACATAAATCCCATTCCCATGCCCATCGGCCATCGCCGTTGAGCTGGCGGCAATGCCTGTTGCCAGCATGGCGGCGGCACCTGCGCCCAATACAAGTTTCTTCAAGTTCATGCGGTTGTCTCCTCCACTCTGTGTCGGTGTCTCGCCGGTGCGGCAAGACGATCTAACGCCATTTCATTCTTGGTTCTCGAACCCCTTAGTGGGGATCTTGTCTAAACCTAACACTCCCTGACGAAATAGCGAAACTCCTGTTTTTAATAAGACTAATACACGCCCACCTAGTAGGGGAATGGCCAGACGCGCAGTTTCTGCTTGGTGATCTGCCATAATCGGGCAAGCCCGTGCGGCTCTACGATCAGGAAGAAGATGATCATCGAGCCCACCACCATGAAGGCCACGTGCTCCACCGTCGCTGCATCCATGGCATCGCCGAAGACGCTGCGCAGCAAGATGGGCAGGTTCCACAGGAATGCGGCGCCCAGGAAGCAGCCGATCAAGCTGCCCAGACCACCGATGATCACCATGAAGAGAATGAGGAATGAGTGGTTGATGTCGAAGCTCTCAACCTCAGCGGCCCCCAGCCACAGGAACACCATGCAGGCCCCAGCCACGCCGCAATAGTAGGACGAGATGGCAAAGGCGGTGAGCTTTGTGGGCAGGAGGCGGATGCCGATCAGCTCGGCAGCGATATCCATATCGCGGATGGCCATCCAAGAGCGACCGAAGCGGCCACGCACCAGGTTTGAGGCAATCCAGGTCAGGAACACCACTATGGTCAACACCACCAGATAACGCGTTTCTGCGCTGGCGGTCGGACCGGTAACGGCAATGCCGAACGCCTCGCGGGTAGGCACTTCAATGGCGCCGGAATCGTTGTAGTTGTAGAGCCACGGCACACGGCCAAACGCCCATTCCAGGAAGAACTGGGAGGCAAGCGTCGCCACAGCCAAATAGAAGCCCTTAATGCGCAGCGACGGCAAACCGAAGATAAAGCCCACGCCGGCCGCAAACACGCCGCTCAACATGATGTGGATAAGGACGTTCACCTCTGGGAAGATCGTCACCAGCTTATAGCAGGCATACGCCCCTACCCCCATGAACCCACCGGTTCCCAGCGAGAGCTGGCCGGCATAGCCCGTCAGCAAGTTGAGCCCCACCGCCGCAAGCGCGAACACCAATGTGGGGATCATGATCCCGCCGAGCCAGAAATCATTGAAGGTGAGCGGCACCACAATGAACAGGAATGCCAGCATAAGGATGATGCCGATTTTGTCCTGCAAGATCGGGAAGACGGCCTGGTCGGCGCTGTAGGTGGTCTTGAACTGACCTGTTTCGCGGTAAAGCATGGGTCTCGTCCTCCTACACGCGCTCGATGATCTTTTCGCCGAACAGCCCCTGCGGCCGGAACCACAAGAAGATCAGCGCGATGAAATACGGCACCCAACTCTCAATCGAGCCACCCAGGAGCGGGCCCCAGTAGAACTCTGCCAGCTTTTCGGAGATGCCGATGATCAGGCCACCCACGATGGCACCGGGGATCGAGGTGAAGCCGCCGAGGATAAGAACCGGCAAGGCTTTCAGTGCCACAATCTGCAGCGCGAAGGACACATCCGACCGTGCGCCCCACATGATACCTGTGGTTAGCGCAACGATACCGGCCGCGAACCAGACGATCACCCAAATCTGCTGCAGCGTGATGCCCACAGACATCGCCGCCTGGTGATCGTCGGCCACTGCGCGCAGGGCGCGGCCGATCCGCGTCTTATTGAAGAAGATGGCCAACATCGCCACCATCACGGCGGCAATCACCGCGGCTGCGATATCAAGGCGTTGCAAAATCACGGTGCCGCCGAAGACCTCAAAGTCGATCGAACCGGTGGGCAGGCCCAGATCTTCCGCCGGCATCAGCTTGGGCTCGCCACCAAAGACGAACTCCCCAAACCCGATGAGGAACTGGGTGAGCCCGATGGTCGCCATGAACAATATAATGTCCGGCTGGTTCACAAGGGGCCTCAGCACAATCCGCTCCACGCTGAGCGCCAGGACAAACATGATGCCGATACAGGCGATCACCGCGAGCCAGGCGGGAACACCGAGGGCAAATAGACCCACGAGCGTGAGCGCGCTGAACACCACCATGATGCCTTGGGCGAAGTTGAAGACGCCGGACGCCTTAAAGATCAAAACGAAGCCCAGCGCAATCAGCGCATAAAGGGTTCCGGACACGAAACCTTCCCACAAAACCTGGATCAACAGGTCGGGAAGCTGGGCCATCTCCACGAATGGATTGATGAACACCTTATAGAAAATATCACCCATCCCCGCGTTCCTCCCTAATGCGCGACACCGAGATAGGCATCAATCACGTCCTGATTGGACTTCACTTCATCCGGCGTGCCATCAGCGATCTTCTCGCCGTGGTCGAGCACAACCACCCGGTCCGACAGATCCATGACCACGCCCATATCGTGTTCGATCAGGGCGATGGTGGTGCCGAACTGGTCGTTCACTTCCAGAACGAAGCGCGACATGTCTTCTTTTTCTTCCAGGTTCATGCCGGCCATGGGCTCATCCAGCAGGAGCAGCTCAGGCTCCGCCGCCAAGGCGCGGCCAAGCTCGACCCGCTTTTGCAGGCCGTAAGGCAGCCGCCCCACGGGCGTGCGCCGGATGTGCTGGATTTCCAGAAAGTCGATAATGTGCTCCACGAACTCGCGGTGTTCCAGCTCCTCCTGCTCGGCCGGGCCGAATCGGAATAGGTGCCAGAATAGACCCTTCTTCATTTTCAGGGTGCGGCCGGTCATAATGTTGTCCAGCGTAGACATGCCGCGGAACAGGGCCACGTTCTGGAAGGTGCGCGAGATCCCTTGAGTGGCCGCCACATGGGGGCGCATGTCATGGCGCGCATTGCCTCTGTAAGTGATCGTGCCTTCCTGGGGATGATAGAAGCCGTTGATGACGTTCAACATGGACGTCTTGCCGGCCCCGTTTGGCCCGATAATGGCCCGGATCTCGCCCTTGTAAATATCGAAGCTCACATCGCGAATGGCTTTCACCCCGCCAAACGACAGGCTCACATTGGAAATATCGAGCAACACTTCGGGGTTCGTGTCCACGCTCTCTGCAGCGCTCATTCGGCCGCCTCCTTCATGGTTTGCGGCGCATGGGGCTGCATGTCGCGAATTTGCACGTCGCCCTCAACAGCGCCCTTGCGGCCGTCCTCGAAGGTCATTTCCGTCTTGATGTGTTGGCTGGTTTTCTTGCGGTTGTAGAGCGCTTTCACCAGCGGAGCGTAGCGATCTGCCACGAACGACCGGCGCACTTTGGCGGTGCGGGTGATCTCGCCATCATCAGCGTCGAGCTCTTTGTGCAGGATCAGGAACCGCTGGATCTGTGCACCGGCCACGCGCTCTTCGCGTGACAGCTCCTGGTTCACCTCGTCCACATGCTTCTCGATCATGTTGTAGACCTCTGGATGGCCCGCAAGCTCCTGATAACTGGCATAGGACACGTTGTTCCGTTCAGCCCAGCTGCCCACCGCCGTCAGGTCAATGTTGATGAAAGCGGAGACATAATCGCGGCCATGGCCGAAGGCCACCACCTCGCGGATGTTGGGGAAGAACTTCAACTTGTTCTCAATGTATTTGGGCGGGAAGAGCGTGCCGTCCTTCAGCTTGCCCACATCCTTGGCCCGGTCGATGATCTTCAGATGGCCGCGCTCGTCGATGAACCCGGCATCGCCGGAGTGCACCCAGCCGTCCTTGGTTTTGGTTTCCTTGGTGGCTTTGGGGTTCTTGTAATACTCCTTGAAGACGCCCGGCGAGCGGTAGAGCACTTCGCCGCTGTCATCCACCTTGATCTCGATGTTCTCGAGGGTCTTGCCCACCGTGTCGGGATAGATCTCCCCATCCGGCTGGTTGGTGATGTAGACGGCTGCTTCTGTTTGGCCGTAGAGCTGCTTGAGGTTGATCCCGAGCGAACGGTAGAAACGGAAGATCTCAGGGCCAATGGCCTCACCGGCCGTATAGGCCACGCGCACCTTGGAGAGACCAAAGCGGTTCTTCAACGGCGCAAAGACCATGAAATCACCTAAGGCGTAGAGCATCCGGTCGCCAAAAGAGACCTCGCCCCCGTCCAGGATCTTCTCGCCTACCCGGCGCGCCACATCCAGGAAGTAGTGGAACATCTTCTTCTTCCACTCACCGGCATCTTCCATCTGCACCATGGTGAGCGTGATGAGGTTCTCATAAACCCGCGGTGGGGCGAAGGCGTAGGTGGTGCCGATTTCGCGGCGGTCTTCCACAACCGTCTCGGGGCTCTCCGGGCAGTTCACGCAATAGCCGCACTCGTAAGATTGAGCATAGGAGAAGATGTGGTCGCCCACCCAGGCCATGGGCAGATAGGCGATGACGCTCTCGTTGGAATCCAGCTTATCGAAGCCGTTGGCCACCTTTGCGGCCCACACCACACTGCGCATGGTGAGCACCACGCCCTTCGGCGTGCCGGTGGTTCCGGAGGTGTAGAGAATAATGGCGGTGTCGTCTGGTGATCCCTTGGCGATTTG
>JBCDIP010000220.1:0-5778 GCA_038748855.1 Pseudomonadota bacterium | reverse complement strand
TTGCGCAGTACCGCCTTGACCGTCTCAAAATCGAAGCCGCTATGCTCCATGTCCACAAAGGCATATTCGCAGCCGGCGCTTTTCAGGATCTGGCCAATGCCCGGTGTTGCAAACTCGCCAATATAAGTGCCAAGCTTCAGCTTGCGTGTGTGTGTGAGCTCCTTGAAGGACGCCATCGTTCCACCTCCCGCTATTGTTCTTTTATGCGCTGGAGTATGCGCTGAACCTCCGCGGAATGGAAAGGCCAAGAAATGAATGATCTGCCCATTATCGATGCCCACCATCATTTCTGGGATCTGGGGCTCGGCCGCCATCCCTGGCTGTGCGGGGAGGAACGCATTCCCTTTCGCTATGGGGAATATTCAGCCATCTGCCGAAACTATCTGGTGGAGGACTATCAGCGCGATGCCGCGGGCCACAATGTGGTGAAGACGGTGCATATGGAGGCCGAGTGGGTCAGCGATGATCCGGTGGGGGAGACCGAATGGCTTCACCAATTGCATGATGAGACCGGATTTCCGCACGCGGTGATCGGCCAGGCCTGGTTTGCCCGGGATGATATCGCTGAGGTTCTCGCCGGACATGCCGGGTATCCCCTGGTGCGCTCGGTGCGCCAGAAGCCGGTGGCGGCCGCCTCGCCGGAAGTGTTTGTGGCAGGCGCGCCGGGGTCCATGGCCGATCCGGCCTTCAGGCAGGGGTATCGCCACCTGGCCACCCACGGTCTGCACTATGATCTGCAGACGCCGTGGTGGCATTTGGGGGAGGCGGCAGATCTGGCACGGGACTTCCCGGACACGCTGATTGTTTTGAACCATACCGGTCTACCGGCCGATCGGAGTGAGGCGGGGCTTACCGGCTGGCGCGAGGGGATGGAGCGGCTTGCCGATCAGCCCAACACGATGGTGAAGATCTCTGGCATAGGGGTGCCGGGGGAGCGCTGGAGCGTGGAACTCAATGGGGACGTGGTGCGCCAGACCCTTGAAATCTTCGGAGTGGAACGGGCCATGTTTGCGTCCAACTTCCCGGTGGACGGCCTGTGCGGGACGTTTGACGAGATCTTCTCAGGCTTCAAGGAGATCACTGCGCCCCTCGGAGAGGAGGCGCAGGCGAGATTGTTCCACGATACTGCGCTTGGGGTGTATCGGCCGGTTTAGCTCACCCTCCGCGTCCTTGCGAACGCGAGGACCTTCTCAGCGAAGTGGAAGGTGTGAGCTATGAGCCCTCGCGTTCGCAAGGGCGCGGACTCGTCCCTCACACCTGCTCTTTCTGATCAAACAGCTTCAGCACCGAAATCCCATCCAGCTCCTGATGACCCTTAGAGCAAAGGATGCGGAAGAGCGAGGTGGCCTGGCTCGACATAGGCGTGGGGGACTTTAGGCTCTTGGCCAGATCGTGCAGCATGTCGAAGTCTTTGAGGATCTGCCGGGCATAGCCCTGGGGCTCAAAATCGCGTGCGATCATGCGCGGGAAGATGTTCTTCAACATGTTGGAGCCCGCATGGCCGGACGCAAGCGCATCGGGGATCTTGCTGGCATCAATCCCGCCGGCTTCCGCCAGGGCCAATGCTTCTGCCAGAACGGCGTAATTGTTGAGCACCAGGATCTGGTTGACCATCTTAGCCACCTGGCCTGCGCCCACCGGGCCGAAATGGGTGAAGCCGCCGGAAATGTCGCTCATGACCGGGGTCACTTTTTCGATGTCTGCCTCATCGCCGCCCGCCATGATGGCGAGTGTGCCGGACCGTGCCGCCGGTGGGCCGCCGGAGACAGGGGCATCCACCCAGCCCATGCCGGTCTTCTCTTTCAGTTTGGCCGCGATCTCTTTGGTGTTGCTGACAACGGTGGTGGAATGGTCCACCAACACCTTGCCCGCAGCACCGCCGGCTGCCACGCCGCCCTCGCCGAACACGGCCGCTTCCACCGCATCAGTGGAGATGACGCACATGAGGACAATGTCGCTGGCCTCGGTTACTTCGGCGGACGATGCGGCCCCGGTGACCCCGTGCTTGGCAGCTTGCTGTACCTTTTGCTGGTCGATGTCATGGCCGGTGACGGTGTAGCCGCTTTCAACCAGATGGGCCGTGAGCGCCTGACCCATGAGGCCAAGGCCAATGAAGCCGAGCTTTGGTTTTGTCATCTGTTATGCCTCCAAAGTGTGGTTGGCCATGCGCTCCAGCACCTTCAGCACCGAGATTGCATCTGCATTCAAATCACCGTTTGCCTCGCACGCATTGAGCAGTTGCCAGGCGGTGGTGGCGTTGGGCAGCACCATAGCCAATTCCCGGCTCGCTTCCACTGCAAGACCTAGATCCTTGCGCTGAAGCTCCACCCGGAACGTCTGCTCAAAGTTGCGGTCCAGCATGCGCACGGCGTGATTCTCCAAGATCACTGAGCGCGCCGCCCCGCCCATCAATGCGGCATGGACCTTGCGCGGATCGGCCCCCGCCTTGGAGGCAAACAGCAAAGCCTCCGCGGCAGCCTGGACGGCACAGCCCACGATGATCTGATTGGCCACCTTGCAGACCTGGCCGTCGCCATTGCGCTCACCGATCAGGGTCACGGTGGTGCCCATGGTTTCAAACAAGGGCAGGGCTTTATCAAACGCGCTCTGGGGGCCACCGACCATGATGGTGAGCTCGCCGGAGATCGCTTTGGGCTCGCCGCCGGAGACAGGCGCGTCCAAATAATCACAGCCCAAAGCGTTGATCTTCTTGGCAAATTCTGCTGTGGCATTGGGCGAGATCGAACTCATGTCGATCACCAGCTTGCCCGCCTCAAGCCCCGCGGCCACCCCATCTTCGGCAAACAGCACCGTCTCAACGTCCGGTGTGTCCGGCACCATGATGACGATGATGTCTGATGCCTCGGCGACCTCGCGGTTGGTCTCACACACCTTTGCACCGGCGTCCAAAATCGGTTGGGGCAGGGGCGGGTCGAAATTGACAATCGCCAGCGGATAGCCCGCGTCCTGAACATGGCCCGCCATGGGCCGTCCCATAATCCCCAGTCCGATAAACCCGATCACCGGCTTGCTCATATTCACTGCCTCCGTTGCGCTGGACCGTTATCTATAGCGGGGGATGAGGCGAAGGGAAATGTGCGATTCTTAAGAGCGGACGACAGTCTTAACCTCAAGATCTGCCTTAAACTTTGCATTCCTGAAATCGTGTGTTATGTCTTCGACATCAACCCTGGAACTGTAGAATCCGGGGGGATAACAAATGCCGTCAATCCATGGAGGGAGACGCTCAATATGAAACTCGGCAAATCTCTAGTACTTGCGGCCGCTGCAACGGCTGTTACCGCTTTCACGGTCATGGCACCTGCCACGGCTCAAGAAAGGGTAAGATGGAAACTCCACAGCGCTTGGGGCAGCTCTGTGCCGCACCTGGGCACGTCTGCTGTACGTTTCTCTAAAGTTATCGACCGCCTGTCAGGCGGCAACTTCCAAATGAAATTCTTCGAGCCGGGCGCCCTGATCCCCGCGAACGAAGGCTTTGACGCAACGTCCAAAGGCTCCATCGAAGCCGCTTGGACCACCGCTGGTTACGACGTTGGTAAATATCCTGCTCTGGCCTTCTTCACCGCCGTGCCGTTCGGCCCGGGTGTTGGCGAATACTTCGCCTGGAAGAAGTACGGTGGCGGCGACAAGATCCAACAGCGGATCTATGCGCAGCACAACATCCATCAGATGGACTGCTTTGCGATCGGCCCGGAAACGTCCGGCTGGTTTAAAGAAGAAATCAAAGACCTCGAGCAACTGCGCGGTCTGAAGATGCGCTTCTTTGGCCTGGGTGCCCGCGTAATGCAGAAGATCGGTGTGTCCACTCAGCTTCTGGCTGGTGGCGACATCTTCCCGGCCCTGGAAAAAGGCGTGATCGATGCGACCGAATTCTCCATGCCGGCCATGGATATCAAGTACGGTTTCTATCAAATCGCCAAAAACAACTACTTCCCAGGCTGGCACCAGCAAGTGTCCGTCAGCCAACTGCTGATCAACAAAGACAAATGGGATGGTCTGCCGGATCAGTACAAGGCAATGGTTGAAGTGGCTTGCGGTGACAGCATCCACGCTACCTACGCGGAAACGGAATTTGTGAACCCGTCCGCTATGGTTGAAATGGGCGAGAAGCATGGTGTGACCACCCGTCGTTGGACGGACGATCAGCTGGCCGTGTTTGAAAAAGCCTGGAATGAAGTGCTGGAAGAAGACTCCAAAAAAGATCCGCTCTTCAAAGAAGTGGCCGACAGCTACAGCGCATTCCGCAAGCTCTATGCGAAGTGGGGTGCTGCGCAGTCCCTGCAGCCGACTTACCTGAACAAGTAAGTCGCCTGAGAGGACTCGCATTTAAGCGATCCAAGGATTCCCGGGCGACCAAATCGCCCGGGATCTCAATGGTAACGGAAGCCCAAACAACAAAAAACGGGCCCGTCTGAGGAGTTGAGGGATGGAAGCCGCACTCAGTGCAATTGTGCGTTCGCGCGCGTCGATCGCTGTTATCGCCGTTTTGGCCGTCTTGGTTGTTGGGTTTTTGTGGGTGCAGGGGCTGGATGAACAAGGCCAGCGCAACCTGCTCTACACGGTCCAAGATTTCTTGCCGATCATCATGTTTGCCTCTCTGGCATGCCTTCTTTTCACGGGCTTTCCGGTGGCATTCATCCTAGGGGGGCTTGCGCTTCTCTTTGGCCTGCTCGGCTATTTCCTTCAGATGTTCTCATTGATTGAGTTCTTTAATTTCTTACCGCGCATATGGGGACAGGCGGCCGAGAACCTGGTTCTGGTGTCCGTGCCGGCCTTCGTTTTCATGGGCGTCATGATGGAGCGCAGCGGTGTTGCGGAAGACCTGCTCTACTGCGTGCAGGTTCTCCTAAAGAAAGTGCCCGGCGCTTTGGCGCTGGCGGTGACCATTATGGGCACCGTTTTGGCTGCCATGACCGGCATTATCGGCGCCTCGGTGACCATGATGACCGCGCTGGCCCTGCCCACAATGATGCGTCAGGGCTACAGCCATGCGCTGTCCTGCGGCACCATCGCCGCCTCCGGCACATTGGGCATTCTTATTCCGCCCAGCATCATGCTGATTATCATGGCCGATCTTTTGGCCGTGTCGGTGGGTAACGTGTTCATGGCCGCAATTGTGCCGGGCTTATGCCTGGCTGCGCTCTACATTACATATGTCCTGGTCTATTCCTGGATGAGGCCCTCGGTGGCGCCGAAATTGCCGCCGGAGCTTCTGGATGTTCCCAGGAGCGAATATCCCGGACTGATCTTCAAGAGCTTCCTGCCGCCTGTGTTCCTGATCACCATGATCAAGGGCTCCATTCTTTTGGGTTGGGCTACCCCCAGTGAGGCCGGTGCGGTGGGCGCGTTCGGTGTCATGTTGTTGGCGGCGTTCAACCGACGCCTCAACTTCAACCTGTTGAAAGACACCTGCCATACGTCCGCCAAGACCGTGGCGATGATCTTCTTCATTATCGTGAGCGCTACGTGCTTTGCGTACGTTTACCGCTCGCTGGGTGGGGACGACATTGTGGAGCATCTGATCCGTGATGCGGGACTGACCTCTTGGGGCCTATTGATCCTCATCATGGTGATCACGTTCTGCCTGGGCTTCTTCCTGGACTGGATTGAGATCACCCTGATCGTGTTGCCGGTCTTTGCACCGCTGGTGTCGGGCATGGACTTCGGCGATCACATCGCGTCCCAGAACATCATTTTCTGGTTCATCGTTCTGCCTCTGATGAAGCCCGCAATCGCCGCGCTAAGCGTACTGATCTT
>JBCDIP010000219.1:0-5802 GCA_038748855.1 Pseudomonadota bacterium | reverse complement strand
GAAAGAGCTCTTTGGGCGCCCGGTTGGGCGTTGCCGTGCCCACGGTTACTGTCCCTTCAGTATTATCTACGCGGATAAGTTTGAGCTGTAAGCGGCGAATGCCAATCTGATGCTTCTCAAGGCGGACACAAAGCTGATCGAGGAGGCGCCTCAAGCATGCCTCAACCGCAGGCACCGTAAAGACAGGCTCGGCCAAACGCATCACCGCCTGATGCACGCTGCGTTCCGGCTCAAACGGCAAGGGCTCATGTTCAACCCCCAAAGCCTGATCGAGCCGGCGCACGGTTTCCCGGCCAAACCGCGCCGCCAGAGACGCTCGCGAAAGCCCATAAAGCGCCCCGATGGTTTTAAGGCCCAACCGGTGCAGGGTTTCGGTGGTCTCGGTCCCCAAACGCAAACCATCTACCGGAAGAGGGTTCAACGCATTAGCGGTGTCTTGGGGCGCGGCCACCTCACCGCTCAGACCTGAACGCGCCAGAGCCCAGGCCGCGCCGGCTGTATCGGCCAGAGCGCCGGATACCTCCAGACCAAACAGGCGCAGCTTCGACAACAGTCCATCCAGCATGGCCCGCTCGCCGCCGAACAAATGGGCACAGCCCGTGATATCGATGAAAATCCCATCGCCCCCTGCCCGGGCCACCAGCGGGCTATAACGCCGGCACCAGGACACGATAGCTTCCAGAAACGCCCAGTCGGCGCGCATGTCCGCCGGCCGGGTGGCCAGCTCCGGGCAAATGGTGCGGGCAGAGGCCAACAGCATGCCGCGGCCAATGCCGATCTCTTCGGCCTCAAGGTTCACCGCATAAAGGAACACCCGGTTGCCGCTTTCCGCCACCAGAGCAAACGGCCGGTCACGCAAGACGGGGGTGCGCCGCGCGATCCGGTCCGTGCTGAGGCTCTTCAGCCAAAGATAAACAATACGCCGTTTCATCACATTTTACTCGCCAAGCTCCGGACACTCCGTTTCTGTTGCGCGTCATCACCAGGTCAAAGCGCCGGCCCTCAAGCGGTTCCAAGCACCAGCGGGTGGACGCTGCCGGAAACAAAGCGTCCTGCCCAACACTCACCATCAGCCCTAAGGCACCCCCCTCTTCGGCCGCCAATTGCAGGCGCCGGGCGGCGGTCAGATCCAGCGCCCGCTCGCCCTCCAGCACCACGGCGCCAACAGCTCCGGAACGCAATCCTTCCTCAGCCGCCCAAAGCGCGTCGGTCTCGCTGGAACAACCCACCATCACCAAGCGGCGAGGATCACAGCCCAAAGCGGTGAGACCGGGCGGATAAAGCCCGTGGTCGTGGCGCATCCGGGCACACCACAAAATCGCCCCCGCAGTTCGTCCGGCCATGAGCACAGCAAAGCTCCAAGCGGACCGGCCGTTCACCTCATGCATGCGGCCAAGCGCTAAACCGCCGCCGGCGGCCTCATCAATCGCCTGAACGCCAAAACAAACATGCCCCGGCCCTTTGCGCCGCACAGGAGCTTCAAGCGCCGCCACTTCCCGGCGCAAGGTTTCAACCCGGGCATTCTTGGCGGTTTGAAGCACACTCGATAATCCATAATGTTCCTATTTTGTTCTATTATTGACTCCAAATATCCCCTTGTCAATCACCCGGGAAATACTCAAAATTATTTCACTCAAATGACCACTTGATCGAAATAATCGAAACAATGTCCATCCGCCAACTCAAGACCTTCGTGGCCATCGCTGAACACGGCACCTTTGCGGCTGCCGCCGAGGCCATGGCGCTGACCCAGTCGGCTGTAAGCGTTCAGGTGAAGAACATCGAAGATGAGATGGGCCGCGACTTGTTTGACCGCTCCAAGCGTCCGCCCGTGCTGAACGAGGCCGGCCGGGCGCTGGTGCCCCATGCCCGAAAGCTCATCGCCGAATATGACGGCCTGCGCGATCACATCAACGACGACACCGCTTACGAAGGCGCGTTCCGCCTGGGCTCGGTAGGAAGCCTCTTGACCGGCTTCATTCCATCCGTGCTGCTCACCCTTAAGGAGCGCTATCCGAGGCTACACATCGAACTCGCCTCCGGCTTCACCTCGGAGCTGGTCACATTGGTCGACCGCGGCGCATTGGATGCAGCCATCGTCAGCGATCTTAAGGACCCGCCGGCGGGTCTTAAATGGCTGCCATTCCTCCGCGAGCCCCTTGTGCTGATCGCTCCACCGGACGCGCCAGACATAACACCCCAACAGCTGGTAGACACCTATCCCTTCATCCGTTACGTGCCGGAAGCCTCCGTGGGCAAGGTGATTGATGCCGCCATCCGAGCCGCCAAACTAAAGCCACGCGAGCAGATGCGCCTGGACTGGATTGAGGCGATCGAAGCCATGGTGTCTGCTGGGCTGGGCGTATCCGTTGTGCCGGCACGGGATCACCTGAAGAGCGCCCGACCACCGGTCCGGCGTATGGCATTCGGCAAGTCAACGCGCTATCGCACACTGGGTCTCGTGGAAAGAACCGGCGGAGAGACGGAGATCGTCTCCGCACCCTTGCTCGAAACGTTGCGTTCTGCTGCAGACGAGATAAAACGTGAATAAATTTCACTCAAAAGACCAAATTTATGAATTTTTATGAACACGACAATATCGGTATAATCTGATCAATCATTTGGATCGATCTATGACCACCATCCACAAAGTCTCCATCTGGCGCGGCGGCGCCGATGGGTCCTATGCGCATTACGAGGTGCCTGCTCGCGAAAGCCAGACCGTACTGGACGTGGTGACCTATGTGCAGCGCCACCTGGACCCCACCCTCACCTATCGCTTTGCCTGCCGGGTGGGCATGTGCGGATCGTGCGCCATGACCGTCAACGGTGTACCGCGCTGGACGTGCCGCACTCATGTATCGAAGGTCACCGGCGGAGGCGAGCTGAAGATCGGGCCCCTCTCCAACATGCCCATTATCAAAGACCTCGCCTGCGACATGACCGAGTTCTTTGAAAAATGGCAGAAGGCACAAAGCCGCTTTGTGCCGACAAAGACCCGCAAAGATCCCATGGAACGCATCCGGCCTGACACTCCGGCACGGGTGGCCGCCAATGCGGGCATCGAATGCATCAATTGTGGGGTCTGTTACGCGGCCTGTGACACGGTGGCCTGGAACCAGGACTATCTGGGTCCTGCTGCGCTCAACCGCGCCTGGACGCTTGCCAACGACGAACGCGACGGCGGTTGGGCAGAGCGCCTTAAGGCCATCTCCGAGCACGGCGGCTGCCACTCCTGCCGCAGCCACCAGTCGTGCGAAGCGCACTGTCCGAACCAACTCAACCCGGCATCCTCAATTGCCGGACTGAAGCGGCTCTCCACATCGGCTTATCTGAAAGGTGAGCTGAAATGAGACCGTTACGGCTCTATCTCGTCCAGCGCGTGACCGCCGCCATCATGGTGCCGCTGGTGTTCCTGCATTTGGCCCTCATCCTATACGCTGTGCAGGGCGGGCTAAGTGCGCAGGAGATCCTGAGCCGCACCCAAGGCAGCGTGTTCTGGGGAGGCATCTACGGCCTGTTCGTGCTGTGCGCCTCGTTTCATGTCTCCATAGGCCTGACCAATATCCTGCAGGAGTGGACCCCACTGAAGCGGATCGCGGCGGCGAACATTGCGCACACTTTTGCGTTCGTGGTGATGCTCTTGGGCTTTCGGGCCGTCTACGCGGTGGTGTTCTGATGCTCAAACCTCACCGGAAACCGCTCTGGTATGCGGCCATGGTTCACCGCCTGTCGGGATTGGCCCTATCGATCTTCTTGCCGTTCCATTTCCTGGTTCTCGGGCTGGCCATTGAGGGAGAGGCCGAACTGGACAACTTTCTGAAGTGGACTGAAAGCCCCCTGGTCAAGTTTGCGGAGATGGGCTTGGTGTTCCTGCTCACTGTCCACCTGCTGGGAGGCATGCGCCTGTTGGTGCTGGAAAACTTTGCCTGGCGCGATGATCAGAAAACCATCGCCACGTTTGCAGCTGGCGCTTCTGTACTGGCCGCCTTCGCCTTTTTGTTTCAGGTGGTCTGATGGAACGAACCAAGACAGATATCCTCATTCTGGGCAGCGGCGGCGCTGGCTTGTTTGCCGCGCTCCACGCCAAGGATGCGCGGCCTGATCTCTCGGTCACCATCGCCACCAAAGGCCTCCTCGGCAAATGCGGCTGCACACGCATGGTCCAAGGCGGTTACAACGTGGCGATCAACCCGGGCGACAGTGTCGAGCGCCATTTCATGGACACCATCATCGGCGGCAAGTGGCTGCCCCACCAGGGCATGGCCTGGACCTTATGCGAGACAGCCGTGGAACGCATACACGAGCTGGAGAACGAGGTCGGTTGCTTTTTCGATCGCAACCCGGATGGCTCCATGCATGGCAAGGCCTTTGCCGGCCAAACCTTCGACCGCACCGTCCATAAGGGTGATCTCACCGGCATTGAGATCATCGGGCGCCTGATGGAGCAGGTTTGGGCCCGCGACGTGGCCAAGCTGGAGGAACACCGGGCCATCGGCCTAATCCCCGCAGCTGATGGCAGCGGCATCTCAGGTGTTCTATTCATCGACATCCGCTCCGGTGCGTTCAGGCTCGTTCAGGCTAAGGCGGTGTTGATGGCCACCGGCGGCGGGCCCACCATGTACCGTTATCACACCCCGTCCGGCGACAAGAGCATGGATGGCCTCGCCATGGCGCTGCGGGCCGGGCTCACCCTGCGCGACATGGAAATGGTGCAGTTCCACCCGACCGGATTGCTCGCCGGGCCCGACACCCGTATGACCGGTACCGTGCTGGAAGAGGGTTTACGAGGGGCTGGCGGCTATTTGCTAAACGGCAAGGGCGAGCGGTTCATGGCCACGCAGGAAGAGAAGGCCGAGCGGGCGACCCGCGATATTGTCAGTCGCTCCATCTACCGGGAAATGCGTGATGGGCGCACCACACCCAATGGCGGCGTTCATATAGCCATGAGCCATCTCGGCCCAGACGATGTACGCAAGCGCTTTAAGGGCATGGTGGAACGTTGCGCCGACTGCGGCTTCGACCTCGCCGGCGGCTTGGTTGAGGTGGTGCCCACAGCCCATTACCTGATGGGCGGTGTGGTGTGCGAGACCGATACCAGCACGGCGATGCCCGGACTTTATGTGGCCGGTGAAGATGCAGGCGGTGCGCACGGATCCAACCGCCTTGGCGGGAACGGCGTGGCCAATTCCACCGTGTTCGGCGGCATTGCTGGCGACGTAATGGCGGAGTACGCAGCGGGCCGCGACGCATATGCGGAGCCTGACGAAACCGTGCTTGCCGACGAGACGGCCCGGGCGCAAGCGCCATTCAACCGTCCGGCAGGCGATCTGCACGCGTTGCGCGATGAACTCCAGGATGTGATGTGGGATGGGGTTGGCGTCATCCGTTCGCCAGACGGCATGAGCCAGGCCATCAGCCAGCTTGACGGCTTAGCTGAACAGTTGAGCCAAACCGGCCTCAGCACCATGGACTTGCGCTTCAATCTCACCTGGCATGATTGGCTGAACGTCCAAAGCCTTATTGAAACCAGCCAGGTGATCGCACGCACGTCAATTCAACGCAAAGACAGCCGCGGGGCCCACTTCCGCGAAGACTTCCCGGATGCCGGCGCCCCGGAAGACAGCCGGTTCACAACGGCCCGGCTTGACAGTGGCGAGCTCATCATTTCCGATGAACCGGTCCAGTTCACCCATGTGCGTCCTGGCGAGACGCTGATCAAAGACGAAATCGTGGCTGCAGAATAGGAGCCCCTTATGATCCCAATATCTGCCTTGCAAACCACCGCCGAAGAGCTGATGG
>JBCDIP010000218.1:0-5805 GCA_038748855.1 Pseudomonadota bacterium | reverse complement strand
TGCCCAAGACGCTGTCCGGGGCAGCCAGCGCCAAGTCCTCAATCGGGAGGCCTGCTTCATCGGCGCACCAATGTCATTGTGGATTGCGGCGTACCGCCGGCCCCATCCTACGCCGCCCAAGCCCACGCCAGCGCCTTGGCGTTTGAGCTTTCCGAAGGCCTGCAGAGGATTGTGGTCAACTGCGGTGAGCCAACCGCGCATATGCCGGAATGGGCAAAGCTTGTGCGGGCGACGGCTGCCCATTCCACCGCAAGCATCGGCGATCGTCCCTCAACCCGCTTCGTTGAGAGCTGGCTGGTGCAGCGGTTCTTGGGCGGGCCCGTGCATTGGGGGCTTGGGGAGGTGAACTGCCGGGTCGACCGGCACGAAGGCGGAACCTTGCTTGTGGCCAGCCATGACGGGTATGCCCGCAGCCATGGCTTGCTTCATGAGCGGGCGCTATGGCTCAGCCCGGACGGTCTTAATCTTCGGGGCGAAGACAATTTCGTGGCCGCAGGCGAGCGTGCCGTGAAAGCAAGCGGCCAAAGTTACGCCATCCGGTTCCACCTCCACCCTTCAGTGAAAGCGACACTTTCGCAAGATCAGAACACGGCCATGCTGCTGCTGCCGGATCGTTCGGGCTGGCGGTTCAGCGTTAAAGGGGCGCGGTTGTCACTGGAAGACAGTGTTTATCTGGTCGACCGGCCCACGCCTCAGCGCACGGTGCAGATTGTTCTTTCGGGCCATGCGGCGGAGGATCATAAAGTGCTCTGGGCCTTCAAGAAGCTCGCTAAACAGGCAAAAAGCCCATTAGATCAGGAAGATGCGCCGCAGCTGCCACTCTGAAGCCAGCTAACGGACGGTCACCTGACGCAATCCATCAACACTTTGTGTTCGTAAATGCGACGGAACTTTCGCCATTGTTCCGTCTTACTTTCTATCTCCGATCAAGAAACCAAATGAGGCAGACCATGACAAAGACGTTCAGACTGCTCACGCTCGCCACGGTTGGGGCCGGCGCCCTGGCCATGGCCACCTTCACCGTGCCCGCAAACGCTGACCATCGCGGTGGCGGTTGGGGCGGTGGTGGCTACAAGGATCACCGCGCCATGGGCCGGTGGTTCATGAAGCGCTATGATGCCAACAAAGACGGCAAAGTCACTCAAGAGGAAGTGGACACGAACCGCACGGAGCGCCACGGCAAGTATGACGCCAACGGCGACGGCAAACTGTCCTTGAAAGAATTTGAAGGACTTTGGCTTGAGGCCTTCCGCAAGCGTATGGTGCGGGCCTTCCAGCGGTTCGATGAAGATGGCGACGCGGTGGTTACACTTGATGAATATATGATGCCGCTCGCTGATGTGGTGGAGCGCCGGGACCGCGATGGCGACGGGGCCTTGAGCCGCGATGACCGCAAGCATGGCAAACACCATCGCAAGAAGCGCCGTGGATCTTACGGTGGCGAGGATGGAGATCGTCGCGACGACTAATCAGATCGGTTTGCGGCACTTTGGCCGTGCATGACTTGGCTCCGGTGGTTCAAACGCCGGAGCCTGCATGCTATGGCGGCCACATGAATACAGACAATCACACTATTCAGCGGGCCTTGATCTCTGTCTCCGACAAGACGGGCCTCATCGAGTTTGCCGGCGCCCTGGCAAAAGCGGGGGTTGAGCTCGTGTCCACCGGCGGCACAGCGCGGGCCATTGCCGAAGCGGGCATCGCCGTTCAGGATGTTTCCGACCTCACCGGGTTTCCAGAAATGATGGACGGGCGGGTGAAAACGCTTCACCCGGTGGTGCATGGGGGCATCTTGTCCGTCCGCGGCAATGCCGATCATGAAGCCATGCAACGTGAACATGAGATCGGCAATATCGATCTGGTGGTGGTGAACCTCTATCCGTTTGAGCAAACGGTTCAGCGCAATGCGCCCTATGACGAGGCCATCGAGAACATCGATATTGGCGGTCCGGCCATGATCCGGTCGGCAGCCAAGAACCATGCCGCGGTAACGGTTGTGATCGAGCCTGAAGACTACAGCCGAGTGCTTGATGAGATCTCCGCCAATAATGGGGCCACGACATACGAGACCCGGCAATATTTGGCGGCCAAGGCGTATGCGCGCACCGGCGCTTATGATGCCGCCATTTCCAACTGGTTCGCCTCTGAGCTCGGCACCACTGCGCCGGAGTTTCGCAGCTTCGGCGGCCGGCTGGCGCAATCGCTGCGCTATGGAGAGAACCCCCATCAGCAGGCGGCGTTTTACCGGGATGGCAGCGCTCGCCCGGGTGTGGCCACAGCGCGGCAAGTGCAAGGCAAGGAGCTGTCTTACAATAATATCAACGATACCGATGCCGCCTATGAATGCGTGGCCGAGTTCTCGGTCAACCAGCCGGCGGTGGCTATCATCAAGCATGCAAACCCGTGCGGCGTGGCGGTGGGCGACAACGTTCTGGACGCCTATCAGAAAGCGCTGCGGTGTGACCCGGTAAGTGCATTTGGGGGCATTGTAGCTGTGAACCAGCCTTTGGATGGTCCGGCGGCTGAGGCCATTGTTGAGGTGTTCACTGAGGTGATCATCGCGCCCGGAGCCGACGAGGAGGCGTTGGAGATCATCGGCGCGAAGAAGAACCTGCGTCTTCTGCTTACCGAAGCCATGCCTGATCCGGCGGCTTCTGGCCTTGCCTTTAAATCAGTTTCAGGTGGCATGTTGGTGCAGTCTCGCGATGGCGGCCATGTGGGGCTGGGCGATCTGAAGACCGTGACCAAGCGCGCACCCAGTGAGCAAGAGCTGGCCGATCTCCTGTTCGCCTTCAAGGTGGCCAAGCATGTGAAATCCAACGCCATCATCTATGTGAAGGACGGTGCGACAGTGGGCATTGGGGCCGGTCAGATGAGCCGAGTGGATTCAGCGCGCATAGCTGCCCGCAAGTCGGGCGATGCCGCTGAGACAGCCGGT
Organism: Pseudomonadota bacterium; assembly: GCA_038748855.1. Taxonomy (GTDB): domain Bacteria; phylum Pseudomonadota; class Alphaproteobacteria; order Rhizobiales; family CAJQND01; genus JAAEUE01. Next base: position 2,867 of record JBCDIP010000218.1, on the reverse strand, counting down.
CTCGACACACCGCTGGCCAAAGGCTCAGTGGTGGCTTCGGATGCCTTCTTCCCGTTTGCCGATGGACTCTTGCAGGCGGCCGAAGCTGGCGCCACGGCGGTGATCCAGCCGGGAGGCTCCATGCGCGATGAAGAGGTCATTGCGGCGGCCGATGAGGCGGGGCTTGCCATGGTGTTGACAGGCCTCCGTCACTTCAGACACTGAACCAAAACCAAACGGGAGGTACCGTTCATGCTGGTCACCACCACAAACACAGTTGAAGGCCGCACGGTTGCTGAGTATCGCGGCATTGTTGCCGGCGAAGCTGTGATGGGCGCCAATATCTTCCGCGATCTGTTCGCTTCCATCCGCGACATTGTGGGTGGCCGGTCCGGTGCGTACGAGAAAGAGCTGAACAACGCGCGCGCCATCGCCATTGAGGAGATGTCTGAACAGGCTGCAGCTCTCGGCGCCAATGCGGTGATCGGCGTTGATATTGACTATGAGACCGTCGGCGACAAGAGCTCCATGCTGATGGTTACCGCCGCGGGAACGGCGGTGGTGCTTCGCTGATCAATCCGCTGCCAACTCGCCCAAAGCGCTTGCCGCGAGGGTGAGGCGGGCCAAGGTGAACTCAGAGCCGGACACCATGTCGTGCACGGTGTGACGGGCCTGGTTCAACGTCTCCCCATTGGCCTCCATCCACGCGTTCATGGCCGAACCTTTGCCCCGTGCGGAGAAGGTTTGCATCATGATGGAGCGCAGGGCGAGGAACACATTGTCCACCGCCCGGTTGATGGCGATCCGCTCATAATGATCGCGCGCGGAGATCTGCAACGTGCGGGCCACGATCTGATCGATGCCCAACTCATGAGCCATGGCGAAGCTGGCTTTGCCCACATCTTTTAGCGGCTTGCCGGTTCGGCTTGCCACCAGCACCACATCTGAGCTGCGCGACAAGAAGCGCAGGTCTGAGATCTTGGCGGCCAGGCCGCCAGGAACTTTCCGCTCCTTCAACGAAACGGAGAACTCGGTCACCCGTTCCCGCTGGCGCTCGGGCAGCACCTGGGAGAACATGGGCGCCAGACCGGTGAGAGCCTTGCCATAATGATCCACCACCGTCTGAATGCCCTTGCTCCAGTCACCGTTGCGGGCAAACCAGGTCATTTGGCGGCGGAGAGCCACTTGCAGCTCGTCATAGAGGCCGATTTGAGTTTCAGATGCGATCTTGTTGTCGAGCGCATCAATCTCAGCGCGAATCTGCGTCAGCCCCAGAACGTCATTCGCCGCGGCAAACGAGCGAGCAAGATCGGCCACTCCAGCGCCGGTCTCCTCCAGAAGCCGGCTGACAAAGGCAGGACCTGCCTCGTTGATCATGTCATTGGCCAGAACGGTGGAGATGATCTCACCACCCAGCCGGTGGCCCTTAATCTCGCCGTCGAACTTCTTGCGCATCTGCTCTGGGAAGTACTCGGAAAGAGCCTGGGCAAAATAGGGCTCTGACGCGATGCCGCTGGCCTGGAGCTGATCGAACAGAACCAGCTTGGCATAGGCCATCAACACGGCAATTTCCGGCCGGGTCAGCATTTGGCCGGCAGCGTTCCGGTCGGCCAACTCTGCATTATCGGGCAGATCTTCCACCTCCCGGTCCAGATCGCCATTGGCTTCAAGCGCCTGCATCATGCGCACCAGGAAGCCAAATTCCTCTTCCCCGCCATGCCGGGCCATGGTGATGGCCAGGGTTTGCAGATAGTTGTTGCGCAGTACCAGTTCGGCGACCTCGTCGGTCATCTTCTCCAGCAGCTGGTTGCGGGCCTTGCGGGTGAGCTTGCCGGATTGTTCGGCAGCGCCAAGGGCGATCTTGATGTTTACCTCAACGTCTGAGGAGTTCACGCCTGCGGAGTTGTCGATGGCGTCGGAGTTGATCCGCCCACCATGCATATCAAACTCGATGCGGGCCAGTTGGGTGAAGCCAAGGTTTGCCCCTTCGCCCACCACTTTAGCGCCCACCTCCGGCGCGGTGATGCGCAAGGCATCGTTGGCCCGGTCGCCCACATCTGCATCGGTTTCGTGGGTGGCGCGCACATAAGTGCCAATGCCGCCGAACCATAAGAGGTCGCACTGTGACTTGAGCAAAGCCTTGATCAGCTCGGTGGGGGTGCAAGACTTCACGGTCAGACCCGTCATGGCCTTCATCTCAGGCGATAAGGGCACCGTCTTGAGCGAGCGCGGGAAGATGCCGCCGCCCTTGGAGATCAACTTGGTGTTGTAGTCCTGCCAGCTGGAGCGGGCGTGCTTGAACATACGGTTGCGTTCAGCCCAGCTCTTTGCCGGGTCGGGGTCCGGATCAATGAAGATGTCCCGGTGGTCGAACGCTGCGAGCAGTTTGGTGGCTTTGGACAGAAGCATGCCGTTGCCAAACACGTCGCCCGACATGTCGCCGCAACCGATGGCGGTAAACGGCTGAGTTTGAACGTCAATGTCCATTTCACGGAAGTTGCGCTTCACCGCTTCCCAGCCACCGCGGGCCGTGATGCCCATCTTCTTGTGGTCGTATCCAGCCGACCCGCCGGAGGCGAATGCATCGCCCAGCCAGAAATCGTGGGCCTCGGAAATTCCATTGGCGATGTCGGAAAAGGTGGCCGTGCCCTTATCGGCGGCGACCACCAGATAGGGGTCATCACCATCATGGCGCACCACGCCTTCGGGCGCGATCACTTTGACACCTTTCAGGTTATCGGTGATCTGAACCAATGACGTGATGAACAGCTTGTAGCACCTGACCCCTTCGGCCAGGAACTCTTCACGGGACATTTCGCCGGTGAGGTGCTTGGGTACGAAACCGCCCTTTGCCCCCACGGGAACGATCACCGCGTTCTTCACCTGCT
>JBCDIP010000217.1:0-5811 GCA_038748855.1 Pseudomonadota bacterium | reverse complement strand
GTGCCGATCACCGTCGCGCCAAGAGCCTTGGCCCACTGGCAGGCAATCAGCCCCACGCCACCGGCGGCCGCGTGCCACAAAATAGTGTCGCCAGGCTGGACCTCGTATGTTTCGCGCAGGAGATAGCGCACGGTCATCCCTTTCAGCATCATGGCCGCACCCGTTTCATCGCTGACCGTGTCCGGCAGCTTGGTCACCCGGGTGGCGGGTACGTTCCGCGCCTCAGCATAAGCGCCAAGAGGCCCAGTGCCATAGGCCACCCGGTCGCCCACCGCCAGGCCCTCAACACCCGCGCCGCACTCTTCCACCACGCCGGCCGCTTCAAGGCCGATGCCACTGGGCAGCGGCACCGGATAGAGGCCGGATCGGTGATAAGTGTCGATGTAATTGAGGCCAATGGCCGTGTGCCGCACCCGGATCTCGCCTTCGCCCGGGGCGGCCAAATCCACATCGATCAGCTCCATGACCTCAGGCCCACCGGGCTGTTGCATTTGAATGGCTTTCATCTGCCGCTTCTCCTTGTTTGTGTCGTCTGGACGCTTTGTCCCCACTATAGCGGTAACCGCCGCCCACACCAGCCAGACCCTCGCTTTTCTCGCTTTACCCGGTGCAAATCTGTGCTAAGCGATCGAAGAACGATCTAAGGCGCAACTCCCATGTACAAAGACACAACTCTGTTCATCAACGGCGCTTGGCGCGAAGGCCAAGATGGAAAATCTGAAAATGTCATCAACCCAGCCAACGGCCAGGTTCTGGGCACAGTCGCCCACGCCAGCCAGAGCGATTTGGCAGACGCCATCGCCTCAGCTCAGGCTGGATTTCAAGGCTGGCGCAAAACACCTGGAGAAGACCGGGCAGCCGTCTTGCGTAAGGCCGCTGCGCTGATTGCAGAGCGCACCGATGAGATCGCTGGGCTGATGACCCTTGAACAGGGCAAACCGCTTGCCGAAGCCAAGGGCGAGATGGAGCGTGTGGTGGAGACCTTCACCTATAACGCCGATGCCGTCGCCCAGATTTCCGGTCAGAACTACGACCCTCCCGGTGGTGCATTCCGGCAGTCCGTGCGCCCCGAACCTCTCGGGGTCACGGTAGGCCTCACGGCCTGGAACTTTCCAGCCATTCTGCCGGCGCGCAAGCTCGGGCCTGCTCTGGCGGCGGGATGCTCCATGATCCTCAAAGCATCCGAAGAAACACCGCGCACGGCCGCTGAACTGGTGCTGGCCCTGCACGATGCAGGCCTTCCGGCCGGTGTGGTCAATCTGGTCTTCGGCGTGCCCTCAGAGGTGTCCTCGACCCTCATGGCGGCGGATCCGGTGCGCAAGGTCAGCTTCACAGGTTCGGTGCCTGTGGGCAAGCTTCTGGCCGGCCTCGCCGCACCGGGGCTAAAGCGCCTCACCTTGGAGCTGGGCGGTCATGCCCCGGCGATCGTGTGCGAAGATGCAGACATAGCGGCTGCCTCGGCTGCGCTCACCGGGTTTAAGTTTCGAAATGCGGGCCAGGTCTGCATTGCACCCAGCCGCTTTTACGTGCACGAGCGCCACTATGATGCGTTCGTTGAGGCCTTCGTTACTGCGGCCAACAGCCAGACCATTGGCGATGGCACGGACCCGGCCACCACCTTTGGGCCCATGGCCAATGAGCGCCGGGTGGAAGCGATGCAGCAACTGACGGAAGACGCCCGCGCAAAGGGTGCAAAGGTGCTCACCGGGGGCAAGCGCCATGGTAATCAGGGCTACTTTTGGGAGCCCACGGTGCTCACCGACGTGCCGGACGAGGCCCGGGTGATGAACGAAGAGCCGTTCGGTCCGATTGCCCCGATTGCCCGGTTTTCCGACCTGGACGATGTCATCCCCAAAGCCAATGGCCTGCCTTTCGGCCTGGCAGCCTATGCGTTCGCCGGCTCTGATGAAACCGTGTCCTACCTCGCCGATCACCTGGAAGCAGGCGGCGTGGCGATTAATGCGGTGACGCCCATGCGCGCCGACACGCCTTTTGGTGGGATGAAAGACAGCGGCATCGGCTACGAAGGTGGAATGGAAGCCATTGAAAGCTACATGCACAAGAAGTTGGTGAGCACAGGCGTCTAACATGATCCCACAGTTTTCGAGCGATACGGCACTGCTGCTGATCGATGTGCAGCAGGGGGTGAATGTCCTGACCCATTGGGGCGGACCCACGGGCCGGCGCAACAATCTGAATGCAGAACCAAACATGGCAAAGCTGCTGGAGGCCTGGCGCCGCTCTAAATTGCCGGTGGCCTACACACAGCACGATTCCCGCGAGGCCGCATCCCCGCTTAAGCTCTCAGTGCCCGGCGGCGCTTGGATTGACGAGCTCACGCCGGAACCGTCAGAGCTTGTGGTGTGCAAGGATGTGAACAGTGGTTTCATTGGCACCAACTTGGAGATTGAGCTCCGGCGGCGCGGCGTCAAACGGCTCGTGGTCACCGGCTTTTTCACCAACATGTGCGTGGAGACAACGGTGCGCATGGCTGGAAACATGGGGTTTGACACCTATCTGGTGCACGATGCCTGCGCCACCACGAACCGTGTGGGACCGGATGGCAGTGATCGCGAGCCGGAGCTGGTCCACGACATGACCGTAGCCAATCTGCACGGGGAGTTTTGTACGGCAATCGATCACAGCCAAGCGCTTGGCCTGTTGGACGGAGACGCCGACGATCTGGAGAGGGTTCAGGGGAATGAATGAGTATGGTGCACAGAACATGGTCACGGCTCTTGAGCGCGTGATGATGCATCGGCCAGATGAGGCTATGGCCAACGCAGACCCGGCAGTCTGGAATTATGGCGGTGATCTGAACGGGGAGACACTGGCAACGCAACATGCCTCTTTTGCGCAAATTGTGGAAGCATCCGGCGCCGCGGTCGAATGGCTCCCAGACGGGCATGATGGGCTCGCCGATGCGGTTTTTACCCATGACCCATCGCTGGTCACCAACGAAGGTGCCATTCTGCTGAACATGGGCAAACCGCTCCGTAAGGACGAACGCTTGGCGCACGCGGCCTATTATAACGGCGCTCAGGTCCCCATCTTGGGCGAGGTTTCAGCGCCCGGCACCGCAGAGGCCGGAGACTGTCTGTGGCTGGATGAGGCCACGCTGGCTGTAGGTCGCGGCTTTCGCACCAATCAGGCAGGCATTGATCAGCTGACGGACCTGCTGGCCCCGCTGGGCGTGAGCGTGCTTGCCTACGACCTGCCGGTCTATAAAGGCGCTCAGGCCTGCCTGCACTTGATGTCCATCATCAGTCTTCTGGCCGAAGACCTGGCCCTCATCTACGAACCCTTGATGCCGGCCAGCTTCTACCAATTGCTCCAGGAACGCGGCGTTGAGCTGCTGTCTGCCCCTGCGGAAGAATTTGAAGCCAGCCATGGGCTCAATCTCAACGTCTTGGCCCTGTCGCCGCGCCACGGCGTGATGATTTCAGGCTTTCCGCGCACGCAAGCGGTGATGGAAGACGCAGGATGCCGAATTGAGACTTTCGACGGCGCAGAGCTTTGCAGAAAGTGTGAGGGCGGACCCACATGCCTGACGCGCCCGGTGCGGCGCGCCTGACAGGCGCCAAAGAAAAGAGAGAGGGAGGCGGTTTCGCAATGTCAAAATGGCTTGTATCAACCGAGTGGCTTGCAGACCACTTGTCGGCGCCGGATGTGGTGGTGATGGATGCTTCCTGGCATTTGCCCACCGAGGACCGCGATCCCAAAGCAGAGTACTTGGAGGAACACATTCCAGGCGCGCTCTTCTTCGACATTGATGAGCTGTCGGAGACCGACAGCCCCCTGCCCCACATGCTGCCGGCGCCGGAGAAGTTCGCCTCGCGCATGCGGCGTATGGGTGTGGGCGACGGAAACAGGGTCGTGGTCTATGACACTCAAGGCCTGTTTTCTGCCGCCCGCGCGTGGTGGATGTTCCGGGTCTTCGGTCATGAGGATGTGGCCATTCTAGATGGGGGCCTGAAGAAGTGGAAAGACGAAGGCCGCCCCCTCGACTTTGACGAGCCGCGCCCACGCCAGGAACGACACTTCAGCGCCAGGCTGCAGACCACCATGGTTGCCGACCGCGAGGATATGGAGAAAATCTTCGCCTCAGGCAGCCGTCAAATTGTGGATGCGCGCTCCGCTCCGCGCTTTGCCGGTGAAGAGGTGGAGCCGCGCCCGGGCTTGCGCTCCGGCCATATTCCCGGCAGCCGCAATGTCCATTATGCAAGCCTTTTGAACCCTGACAGTACGGTGAAGTCAGCAGATGAGATTGAAGCTGCTTTCAAGGAAGCCGGCATCGATTTGAGTCAACCGGTGGCCACCACTTGTGGTTCTGGTGTCACAGCCGCCATTTTAGCGCTCGGACTAGAGCTCACCGGGCACCGCGACATCATTCTCTACGACGGCTCCTGGACCGAATGGGGCAGTGACGAAGCCCTGCCGATTGAAACTGGCGCCGCCAGATGAGCAGAATTGGCAAGCCAGGTGGCTCGCTGAACAAGCCGGCCAACAGCAACAAAGGCGGCAAGACGAAAGGCAAGGCACCGGAGCCGGTGCCCACCACCGTGACCTTTCTGGAGATGTTTGCCGAGCCGCTATTGAATGTGCCGCCACCGGCGCAGAAGATTGCCTTGATGAAGGCGGAGAAACCGCCGGTGCATTACACCCGCTATCTTTATGGAACCGTCGGCGCTGATTATCTGTGGGTGGACCAAAAACGCATCAGCGATGCCGATCTTGCCGCCACCACCCAGGATGACAAATACGAGACTTATGTTCTGATGTGTGATGGCTGTCCGGCAGGCTATTTTGAGCTCGATTTGCGGCAAATGCCGGAGATTGAACTGGCCTATTTCGGGTTGGTGCCAGAGTATGCCGGCCGGGGTCTCGGCAAATACCTCCTCGCCCAGGCCATCAAGATCGCCTGGTCAAACGATCCTGAACGGCTGCATGTAGAAACCTGCACGCTTGACCATCCCGCTGCGCTGCCACTCTACCAGAAGTGCGGCTTCACACCTTATGCGCAGAAGGACAAAGAGATGTTTCCGCTGGAGTAGATTGCGATCGCACATGTCCATCGGGCATGCACCGGAGCTCCTTCACGCACCCCACGTTTTTCTTGCTTTTGGCCGGTAACGACCAATAATACGCGGCTGGCGAACAAGGAAGATTAGGAAACTTACAGTGTCCGCGCGCCCTGAGTTGAAGCAACCACCCGTTCTTTTTGATGAAACACAAAAGGTGATTAGGGAAGTCGAAGAAGCAAGCGGCGTTCCGATCATCTCCTATTGGAATGCGTGGAACGCAAACATTTGCCCGAACGACGTACCCAGCATGCATCAACTGTTGTCGCGTATCGGTAAACTTGATCGCGCGGCCATTGTCATCAAGTCCAACGGCGGCGATATTGAGAGCGCTCTGAGGCTGGTTCATTTGCTCAGACGCAAGGTGAGCTACCTCAAGGCTTATGCGTTTGGAGACTGCGCGTCTTCTGCAACCATAATGGCATTGGGTGCCGATGAGATTCACATGGGGCCCTTGGCATTTCTGACGCCGATTGATACATCGCTTGCCCATGAGCTCTCACCCATCAATGAGATCCAAAACCAACGGGTACATGTGAGCCGCGACGAGCTGACCCGGATTGTCAGACTATGGAGCGATAGCGCAAAAGAGCACCACGGCAACCCCTATACCGACCTGTTCAACCACGTTCATCCTTTGGTGTTTGGCGCGATTGACCGGTCAAACTCGCTATCGGTAAAGGTGTGCGATGAGGTGCTTTCCTATCATATTGAAGACACAGAGCAGCGC
>JBCDIP010000216.1:0-5849 GCA_038748855.1 Pseudomonadota bacterium | reverse complement strand
CGAGGCCTTGGCGCGGGCCTGATGGGCATCGAATGCGTCTTGATCCTGAAAGATCTCAGAGACCAGAAGCCGCCGCTCCACATCCGGGCAGGGGACCACCTCAAACTTTATGCAGCCGGGCTCGGCATGGGTCAACGCAATGTGCTCGCTCAGCGCTTCGCGAACCGATGTCCAGCGCTCTTCCGGCACATCCAGATAGCCGTCCAGGTAAACACGGGCGCCAGGGGAGGCTGGGGTTTCATCAGTCATGGCATCTCTCATGTGGATTGCTTCTTGCGCGCCAGTTAGCGCGCTCGGCCAATTTTATGCAAGAGATGCCCGAGCCGTCATCGGGGGCCAGAGAGGAAGCAAAGGCAACCGGACAGTTCTTCAATCAAGTGGTCAGTCTGCGCTGCGGCCGTAAGGGCAACTGGTCACTTGCAACATGCAAGTGTGTGGCCCTGGAGTTTGGTTCCGGACCATCCGGTGCGTTCACTCAAGCTTAAACGTTCCAAGCAATACTTGCGACTTGCAAGCGACTATTTGAAGGGGAACATCTTATGGAGAACGCACGCTCGGAGTGTCCGATTGCCTCCACGCTCGATTTTGTGGGAGACCGCTGGTCATTGATCATTCTGCGCGACATGTTGAACGGCAAGCGGCGCTATTCAGAGTTCCTGGCCTCGCCCGAACAGATCACAACGAATGTGCTGGCCGATCGCTTAAGCCAGATGGAACGATTTGGTCTGCTGGAAAAGTCTACCTATCAGATGCGGCCCAAGCGCTATGAGTATGCTCCAACCGAGATGGGGCGAGCACTCTTGCCGCTCTTGCAGCAGATGAGCCTTTGGGCGAACCATTACGTGCCAGGCACGTTGGCTCCGCCGGAAACGTTCATGAACCGGCGCATCGCCTTTGGCCGCTCGCTCGGCAAGGAAAGTGCACTTTGAGACAGGCCGTGGACGATTGGGATCGCGGCACCTATGATTGCTTCGAAGTTCGGTCCATCAGCGGGCCGCGTTAGAGTGTGGAACCCCCCAGTCTTTGCATGCCGCAAAGACCCAGAGCAGGGAGCCATGTCGATGGTGGTGTGCCTGGGCTCCTGCATTTCGCAGGAACCGGGGGGCGGAGGGCCGAGGCTGGGATAACCTCTAACCCTCCAATTCCACAAACTTGGCCGCCTGCGTTACGGCGCGGCGCATATGTTTCTTCTTGATCGGCTCGTTGACGAAGCGGTTGAGCGCGGCGAGCGCAACCGGTTTCCAGGGCGCATCTGGGTTCACGCTGAGCTCTTCCTTCAGAGCCGTGGTCAGCTTCAAGGTGTGCGCGGGGAAGATATAAAGCGGCTCACCATGGTCCAGCATGGAAGAGAGCACCTCATCGATCAGATCGTCGCTTGCGCCCTTTTCCCATTGGGAGGTGTCTTGTTCCCAGTCGACGAACTTTGCGTTGCGGCCCAGGAAGCAGCCTGCCTGAAGGAACGTGTTCGCCCAGAGTTCAGGCTGGCTTTGGCAGGTTTTGCGCGCCGCATTGAGATGGGTGATGGCGTGGGTGAAATCCAGCCAATCCACATTCTGCTGCACGGGCTTGTCCGTTTGCCTGCGGTAGCTGGCATCGTAATGAAGCATGGCGTCCGCGGCGGCATACATCAGGGCATCGTAAAGCTCTTGACGTTCGCCGGCCCCCTTGGCCACCAGCTTGAGCGCACCGGGCACGCCGGTGCTGCGGAATGCGTCCGGATCAGGCACATCGGCGCCTTCATCGGCCCAGCTTGCAAGGGCGGGCGCATAAGCCTTGAACTCAGGGATCAGGTCTTCTCGGGCCGTGCCGCACAATGAGCGCACCAACGGCAAGATGAGAGCGGCTTCGGCCGGTTTGCCCAGCAGCCCATAGAGCTCATAGGCTTTGTCCAGGTAGATGACCGAATGACCGAAGTTCTGGTAATGCTTCAGGGATGCGCGCTCCAGAACAGGGCGCAGGAGCTCAGCTCCGCCCTCCTTGAGCCCGGCCCGGGCATGAGCAATGGCGGCGGCTTCGTCCTCGTCCTCAATGGCCTGCTCGAAGGTATCTGCGTCATATGCCGCAGCCTCCGCGTCCGCATAAGGGAAGGGGCCCTTTTGCATCAGAACATCCCAAGACAGGTGTCCGATGATCTCCACGACGGGGATCAGGTTTTCAATCGGGTCGCTGGATGTCATGCGCGCCCGCAGGCTCAGCCAGTCCGGCGCGGCGGCCTGGGCATGAGTGGTGCCGAACTCAAGACCGTTCATGGCCCAGTTGAGAGCAAGCGACAGTGCGTCCAGCGGGTCTCCCTCCGCGCGTTCAAAGCGGGCCAGCTCGCGGGCGATGCGCTCATAATCATGTTCATCAAACGCTTCGCGCAGACCCTCAAGCGCCTTGGCGCGCTGGGCCTCCGGGGGTGGGTCGGCAAGATCAAGCCAGATCTCCCCATCCCGGATATCATGGGGGTAATGCCGCAGAGCATCACCACCCACAAGGGTTTCTCCGTCCTCCAGATTGAAGCGCCAACTGTGCCAGTTGCAGGTCAGAATGCAGTCATCGCTCATTGTGCCTTCCGCCAGCGGAAAGCCTTCATGTGGGCAGCGGTTGTTGCAGGCGTAGATCTTCTCGCCGGATTTGATCACAAGGATCTGCTTTCCTTCGAGCTTCACCACGGCCTTTCCGGCGCTTTCCAGGTCGGTCAGCTCCATGGCCTTGGTCCAAACGGGGGCATCAGGATTTAGCATGGTCGATCCTTTCCAGCGTTTCGTGTCTTCTGGGATATGCGGTAGCTGCAGCGGCGCGCTCCGGTGAGAATGTGCTCGATCCGTTCGACCATAACGCCGCGGCCAAGCACCGCTCGGAACAAGACGAGCTCTGAACGGCACAAGCCCTGGCACTGGGTGGCCGCAGCGCAAATGGGGCAATGGTTCTCCATGAGCAGGAAGGTACCGTCGGGCTCCTTGGTCCATTCGGCCATGTAGCCTTCGCGGTCGCGAATCTCCGCCAGGCGCTCAACCCGGGCCTCCAAGTCATCGCATCCGGCCATGGCCCGCTTGTAGCCGGCTTCTGCTTCGGCTTCCCGGTCGTCGATGAGCTTCTCAAGGCCTGCCTCGCCGAACACCCGGCGCACCGAGGTTAGAAGCTCCAAGGTCAGATCGGAGTGGGCATCGGGGAAGCGGGCATGGCCCTTCTGGCTCAAGCGCCAGTACCGTTTCGGCCGGCCCACATCTTCACGCCGGTCTGCATAGTCCACAAGCTCAGAATCATGGAGGTTTGCCAGATGCTTGCGCGCGCCCACGCTGGTCATGCCTAGCTTTGCTGCGATAGCCATGGCGGTTTGATCGCCGCGGCTCTTCAGCATGTACAAGATCCGGTCTTCGCTGGCTTCTGGCATGGGCAGGTATCCAGGGTCGAGAGATCTATAAAATAACTAAATGGTTTTTATATGTCAATCCTGCGCGTTTCCCGTCTTTCAATCCCACCGGAAACCTTCTACTGCTGCCGCTTGAAACGGCGCCAGCCCGCAAAAGGAACGTTGCACATGACCATCCCCAGCACGATGACCGCAGTTCTGCTCAAAGGTTACGGTGGGCTGGACAAACTGGAGTATCGTGAAGACGTGCCCGTACCTCAGCCTGGAGCGGGTGAGGTGCTGATCAACGTCACGGCTGCGGGCATGAACAATACCGACATCAACACGCGTATTGGCTGGTACAGCCCGTCTGTGCAGGCGGGCACCACCGCAGAAGGAGGCGCCGATGGGGTCGGTATCGAAACGGGCGACAGCGGCGGTTGGTCGGGCGATCTGGGCTTTCCGCGCATCCAAGGCGCCGATCTGGTCGGGCGTATTGTGGCCGTGGGCGAGGGCGTAGATGCTGCGCGTATTGGCCAGAAGGTGACGTGCGATCCCTACTTTCGCGACCCTGATGATGAGGCCGGGCTTGAGAGCGCCGCCTTTCTGGGCTCTGAGCACAATGGCAGTTTTGCTCAGTTTACCGTGGTGCCGGCAGAGAACACATATGAGATCCCCGCCGGGATCAATCTCTCTGATGAGGCCTTGGTGACCCTGCCATGTTCTGGCGGGACGGCCATGAACATGTTGCGTATGGCCGGTGTAAAAGCCGGGGACAGGGTTCTGGTCACGGGCGCTTCGGGCGGCGTTGGTACATTTTTGGTGCAGATCGCAAAACATCTCGGCGCGCGCGTTGTGGCGGTGGCGTCGGTCTCCAAACATGCGGCGTTAAGAGAGTTGGGCGCTGATGGATGTATTGATCGGGCGGCCGCCGATCATATGGGCCCGGCGCGTGATGCGATGGGTGGTAAAACGTTTACTGTGGTGGCCGATGTCGTGGGTGGGGAGAGGTTCTCCGAGTATCTTTCGCTGCTCGCGCCGGGCGGGCGTTATGTCACCGCGGGTGCAATTGCAGGGCCGATCGTGGAGCTGGATTTGAGAACGCTTTATCTCACCAGTTTGGAGTTTTACGGCTCATCGGCTTATCGCCGTGACACCTTCCCGGCGCTTATGCGGGTCTTGGCTGAAGGGGGCCTCAAACCGGCCGTTGCGGCGGTGCGTCCCTTGTCGGAGATCAGAGAGGCGCAAACCGCCTTCTTGGAGAAGACGCACGTGGGCAGCCTCGTGCTCGTTCCACCGAAGGTTTAGATCAGCTCAGTATTCGGAAGAGTAGCGGCTTCTTGGTGCCCAGCCCACATGCTGGTCCAGATCGGCGCCAGGCGCCTGCGGCTCAAACGCCGGGGCCTGTTGGCGCAGGGCTGCTGCCTTGCGCACTTCGCTCAAATGATCTGTAAGCTGGCTTCTCATATCCAGCGCATCATCAATGGTTTTGCCGGTTTTGTCATAGAGCACCTGCATGGCGTCTATGGCCTCGGCGATTTGCACCAATGTTTGACGTTCGCGCGTCAACAGCTCGAATTGTGCGTCGATTTCCTCGCAGCACTTTGCCAGCCGTTGCTTTTCTAACTGCATGAATTGCGTAAATGACGCTTCAGTCATGTCGCGTTCCATTTATTGCCTATGCTCAACCCCTGGTGGATTTAAGTATACGTTTTCCAGGGTGCGCAGTTGAACTAAGTAAATAAATGGTTAACGCGGTGTGGCAGAACGGGGTGGTCTTGGTGTTATTCAGTTGAGATGCGGGTTCTACAACTCGCGCGCTCTGAAGGTGTCGCAAGCTTCCAGCTTGCCCTCTTGCATGCCACGTTTGAACCAGCGGACCCGCTGGGCGGATGTGCCATGGGTGAAGCTTTCCGGCACGATGCGCCCTTGGCTTCGTCTTTGCAGACGATCATCGCCGATGGCGCTGGCCGCGTTAAGGCCCTCTTCGATATCGCCTTCTTCCAGCCAATTGCGGGCCCGTTGGGAAGCATTGGCCCAAATGCCGGCCATGCAGTCGGCCTGCAATTCCATACGCATCAGCAAGCGATTGCCTTCCACCTTCCCGGCACTCTGCCGTGCGCGCTGCACTGTGGTGGAAATACCCAACAGCGTTTGAACGTGATGGCCCACTTCGTGGGCAATCACATAAGCTTGGGCAAAATCGCCCGGTGCGCCGAGCTTATTTTTCAAGTCGTTGTAGAATGAGAGGTCGATATAAACCTTCTGATCAGCTGGACAATAGAACGGCCCCATAGCCGCTTGGGCATGGCCGCAGGCAGACGTGACATAACCGGTGAAGAGCACCAGCCTGGGCTCTTTGTAGGTCCGGTTCATGCTTCTGAAAATGGTGTGCCACACATCTTCAGTGGACTTCAGAATGGTGGAGACGAAAGCCTTCATCTCGTCCGCTTGGCCTTGGGGAATTGTCCGGGACTGGGTTTGAGTTGGTGCTTGGGTGAGGCCGCCGCCGCCT
>JBCDIP010000215.1:0-5850 GCA_038748855.1 Pseudomonadota bacterium | reverse complement strand
GTTATGGCGGATGTCTGCAGGGAACTTGATGGTTTTTGCGATACCAAGCGGTTGCAACACTCGGCCTGACGTTCTTCGCCTCGACGAAAGCCTGATATCCTTCTGCGCATATCCTGACACTGATCGCTTGAATACTTGACGAATAGTTTGCTAGGACAATGACCTGGGGTGGTTGAGCGACCATGTACCTGGCGATGCTGGGTTGGTTGTGTAGGTTGGGTTTGAGTTCGAGGCATCGATGAGAAGAACGCTCCTGTTAGCAGGTTTATGCGTGCTGCTTGGCCTTCTGGCGCAACCCGCCTTGGCCAACCGGTTAGCCGATTGCGACGGCAGCCCCTCTGAGCGGGGCATCCAAGGCTGTACGCGCTTGATCAGCTCCGGCACTCTGGAAGTGCGGCTGCTCGCGGCGGCCTACAACAATCGTGGTTTCTCTCAGCTTCAGTTGGGTCGCTACGACGAGGCTATTGCCGATCTGGGCAAGGCCATCGAAATGAGCCCGGATTTCCACACAGCTTACCTGAACCGCGGGGCTGCACTCGCACGCGCAGGTCATATTGACCGTGCGCTTAAAGACTTCAGTGCGGTTGTAGGGCTTCGCCCGCAAGATCCTGTGTCTCACATCAATCTTGGCAAAGCCCGCTTCATCAACGGTCAGTATGATCGGGCCATTGAGAGCTACAATGTGGCAATCAAGCTCGATCCCAAGATTGCAGACAGCTTCAACGGACGCGCTGATGCAAGGTTCAAAAAAGGCGAGTTGGACGCGGCTCTGAAGGATTATGATGAGGCTATTCGGCTTCGGCCCAACTTTTCCCACGCCATGACCAACCGGGAGCTTGCGCTGAAGAAGAAAGCTTCCTTGGAGGCTGAAAAGAAACGGGTCGAAGACCGTGCCCGCAAACAGCAGGCTGCCAAGCGGGCGGCTGAACAAGCAGCCAAGCAGGCCGCTGAGGCTGTTCCCGCCGCCGGTGAGCCAAAGACCTTGGAAGAGGCCTTGGATCTAGGCCGAACGTTCTTCAACCAGGGTCTTTACGAGAGAGCGGCCTCGTCCTTTACATCGGCGATCCGGCTGGGGCCGCAGGTGGCCGCTGCTTATCTTGGCCGGGGTAATGCGTATGCACGGCAAGGTGACTACTATCAGGCGATCAACGATTACAGCCAGGCGATACGCTTGCGGCCAACCTATCCGGTGGCGTTGATCAACCGCGGCATAGCCTATTACAAGCTGGTGCAGTTTGAGCGCGCGATCTTGGATTTTGACCGGGCAATATTGCTGGATCCTGGCCTGACGTTGGCTCGGGAGTCCCGCGCCCTTGCCATGCAGCGCAAAGACGAGCAAAGCCGCATATCAGCCGGCCCGTCCACCAATTCCGCCTCCACGTTGCGCCAGCAGACCACGCAGAATTAGCGGGGTGGGCGCAGAGCGCCTTCTACCGTGAAGACATCAGCGAAACCGCCCAGAGCCGGGTCCTTCAGATGCGCTTAAAAAAATGTCCGACGGAAACGCGAACGCCATCCGTTTAAGAAGAGAAGATGTTTCAAACCAGGAGAACGGGATGCGTTCAACTCTTATGGCTGCGGTGGTGCTCACATGTGTTGCGAGCGGGGCGGTTGCTCAGGACCGGGCAAAACTAAACGACTTTGCAACAAAGCTCGGCGTCAGCAAATGGACACTTATCGGCTGCGTACGCGGTGCGGGCGGTCGCCCTTCGAAAGATGCAAGCGAGGAGCAGCGCAAGGCGTTTGCGCGCGCCATGTATCAATGTGTGTCTGCCAAGAACCCTCAGCTCACGCCCGAGCAGTTCCGGTCCGCCTTGCTGGAGATGCGGCAATAAGGTGGCTGGGGCTCGTGGGCTCTTTTTAGCGGCGGAAGTGGTAGAGCAGGCGGGAGGCCACTTTGTACATGATCGGTGAGCTCTTGATGGTGTGTTTCAGAGAGAGCTTGGCTGCTTCCAGCCGTTCGCCGACGCGTCCTTTCGCGGTGACCGCAAAGGTGCCGCACACCAGACCGGTTGTCCGATCGCTCCACTCCAGTTTGTAGCCTTCATCGCCGATGGTGAAGTCAAACGTCTTGATCTTCTCATCGAGGCACCATTCGAACACTCTGCAGAGCGCCAGTGCCCCGGGCGAGCTGCGTTCATATTGGCCGCGCTCGTAAGAGGCGATGTAGTAGTACATGGTGTGGTGCCAGTTGAGGGAGTAGGTGATGGCCACTTCCTTGCCGGCGCAGGTCAGAACGTGCATCACCACATTGTCGTTCTCACCCTTCCGGCCGCTCACCTCCAGGATGAAGTCACGGACATGGCGGTCTGTGAAAATGCTGTTCTTGCCTGTGCGGGCAAGGTCCCTGGTCTTCATGGAGAGCAGCTTTGCAGCCAGGTTTGCGCGCTCGGCCGGCTCGGTGATGGCGTGGAACTCGACCTCACCGAGCTTGGCCAGCTTGTTGCGCTTGCCGTTCATTCGGCTGCGCGCTTTGCCGCTGCGCTTGGTGGAGAGCAGATCGTGCCAATCATCGTAGCCCGCAAGGCTCATCTGATAGGAATTAGGCGTGAAATAGGGCTTCGTGCACACCCAAGCCATAGGGTTTGGTGTTTTGCCGAGGGCCTCGGGCTGCTTGGTCAAAGACACAAGATCGGTGTCAGGCAGGGACTGCAGGATGAAGTCCCAGACGTCGTTCATGGCCTCCGCATCCAGCACCTCAAGAAAACGGTGCGCATAAAGCGGAGCGTGGTAGTCGCACACGGGCTGGCCCATATCCACCAACATATTGCCGACGGGGGTGTGGACGCGGGACAGTGCCATAAGCATCATGAGCTGTTGTTGCCCATCGCGCAGGGCCACGATGACGGGCTCTTCGCCGGCAGGCTTTCCGATCTTGTCGTACCAGGCACTCAGCCAGGAATAGCTTTGAAACGGAGTTGACAGAGCGGTCTTCTCGAACGTCTCCCAATCGCTGCGGAGGTCTTCGAATTCGCTATGGATGGTGACGTTAAGGCAGAGCGCTGCCTGTCCCTTCCGCGGCAGCAGCAATTCACCCGGATCGCCGGGCGCGTAGTTCCTGTTGGTCTGTGCCAACTCTTCCACCTGCATGACTCAACTTACCTTGTTTGCGCAGTGCCAACGCCACCCCAGCAGCACTCGACACTTTTTACG
The DNA here is from genome assembly GCA_038748855.1 of Pseudomonadota bacterium. Classification (GTDB taxonomy): domain Bacteria; phylum Pseudomonadota; class Alphaproteobacteria; order Rhizobiales; family CAJQND01; genus JAAEUE01. The sequence continues at coordinate 2,697 of JBCDIP010000215.1, read as the reverse complement.
CGCAAGGAAGTTAAGATCAGCCCAACGGTCCGCGTTTTTTTGCGGAAATGTCAGCCAAAAAGGTTAAGCGGCCTCTTGTCGCGCCACCGATAGAGCTTCATCGATATAGATGGACCGCATACGTTGAGAAACCGGGCCAGGTTTGCCTTCTCCAATTGTCTGACCGTCAAGCTCCACGATGGGCAGAACAAAGGTGGACGCAGAGGTCAAAAAGGCCTCGTCTGCGTTCAACGCCTCTTCAACCGTGAACTTGCGCTCTTCCACCCGCACCTGGTGGTGCTGGGCCAGTTTGAGCAGAACCTTGCGGCGGATGCCGGGCAAGATCTCATTGCTCAAAGGCCGGGTGATGATCACACCGTCTTTGACGATATAGGCCGACGAGGAGGTGCCCTCCGTCACAAAGCCATCCTCCGTCATCCAACCTTCTGCGGCGCCTTGTTCAACAGCGGCCTGCTTGGCCACGCATTGGGCCAGAAGCGCGATGGATTTTACATCGCGGCGCTTCCAGCGGATATCTTCAACAGTCACCACCTTCACCCCGTTTTCTGCGGCGGGATTTTCCAGGAGGTTCTTGGCCTGGGTAAACGCCATCAAGGTGGTGGGCGTGTCGGCAGGATAATGGAAATCACGGTCTGCCACGCCGCGGGTCACCTGCATGTAGATGATGCCTTCGGTGAGGCCGTTCTTCTCAGCTAGTGTGTCCAGCATGGCGCACAATTCGTCTTCCGTGCAGGGCCAGGCGATTTGCAGCTTTTCCAGGGAGCTGCCGAAACGCTCGATGAACGGCGCTTTGTCCAGGATCATACCATCGATCACCGGAACCACCTCGTAGATCCCGTCGCCGAACAGATAGCCGCGATCGAAAACTGAGACTTTTGCGTCCTCCTCGGGCAGGTAGTCGCCATTCAAGAATACAGTCCGCCCCATGGGCTTGCTCCTTCACATAATCGTACGTTTCTGATGTGCCTCTATCACACTCAGGCGGTAAGGTTTAGAGAATTTGGCACCCTGTTTCATCAACTCCGTCATAGAGCCATTTCATGCCCTCATAGGCTTGCTCCGGCGTGCGAGCGCCAAGCATCAGGGCCCTGAGTTCGGCCGTGACCCCACGGGCGTGATATATGTCGCCGTAGAGCCGCGCGGTCAGCTGCACCCGGCCGGTGCGCAAATACCGGTCAGCCTCATAGGCCCTAAATGCGCTCTCCACGTCAGTGCCAAAGTGGGTGATCTTGTGGGCCAGGCAGACCGCGTCTTCTGTGGCCATGCAGGCGCCTTGCGCCAGATATTGCAGCATGGGATGGGCAGCATCGCCCAGGAGTGTGACCCGGCCCTGGCTCCAGTCCCGCACCGGCTCGCGGTCACACAGGACCCACATGCGCCAGGCCTCGATTTTGTCCAGCATGGCATGAACGGCCGAATGCTGATTTTGGAACCTGCGGGCCAGTTCATCGGTGTCGCCGTATACGTCCCAGCCTTCTTCGTAGCGGTCAGAGTGGAACACAGCGACCAGGTTGTAGATATCGCCCCGGTGCAACGGGTAGTGCACCAGATGGGTTTTCGGGCCGGCCCACAGGACCACTGAGTTGTTGCGGGAGGTGAGGGGTACTTCTTCGGTGGGCAGCACCGCCCGGTAAGCGATGTGGCCGGAAACGGTGGGCGGGCCGTCCTGGCGCATCTGCTGGCGGATGGTCGACCACAGGCCATCCGCACCAATGAGGGCGGTCCCGCTTATGCTCTCCCCGCTGTCCAGCTGGATTTCAACACCAGTGTCTTTGTCCTGATAGCCCAGGATCTTTTGACCCAAAGTGAGGGTGGCCAGGTGCTGATCCTCACACGCATCAATGAGCACCCGGTGGAGGTCTGGGCGGTAGATCACGCCGTATGGATATCTAAAATGGCTTTGGAACTCCGGCGTGTTGAGAGGGATGCGCGTGACCTGCTCGCCGCTCAAAGCGTCCATCATCACCAGCGCATCGGGGAACACCGCCACATCGTTGATAGCTTCGGTCACGCCCAGTTGGTCAAACATGCGGAACACATTCGGGCCCAGCTGAATACCGGCGCCCACTTCTTTGAGCTCATCAGATTGCTCGATGATGTGGACGGCGCGGCCCTGTTGCGCCAGGGCAAGCGCGGCTGCAAATCCGCCAATGCCGCCGCCGGCGATAAGGATAGGGAGGTCGTCTGGCTCTGTGGTCATGAAAATGGATGAACCCTGGTGGTTTGCCGAGTATGCTTTGCCTTTAACTGACAGATTACTCGGAGAAAACAGTTGAGCAATATTCTTCTCGTCACAGGGGCCAGCCGGGGCATTGGGGCCGCCACGGCCAGGTTGGCCGCCGATCAAGGCTATGATGTGTGTGTGAACTATGCCCGCAAGAAAGACGAGGCAGAAGCTGTGGCGGACTATGTGCGCGCGCAAGGCCAGCGGGCCATCACCGTGCAGGGGGATGTGAGTAAAGAAGAGGACGTCTTACGCGTGTTTCAGACCGCAGATGCCGAGCTGGGCCGCCTGAGCGCCTTTTTCAACAATGCTGGTGTGGTGGACGTGATTACCCGGCTGGAGGATATGAGCCAGGCCAGCGTTGAGCGCATGATGTCGATCAACATCACAGGCTCGTTTCTGTGCGCCCGTGAAGCGGTGCGGCGCATGTCTACCAAACATGGCGGGCCGGGTGGGGCCATCGTCAACATGTC
>JBCDIP010000214.1:0-5856 GCA_038748855.1 Pseudomonadota bacterium | reverse complement strand
GGATCACAAGGCCGCCATAACCGTGGATCGCCGACACAAGCTCGGGGTCGGCGCCAAGAATGGTCATCACAATCGGCACCTTGTGCTTGATACAAAGCGCAGCATCGTCTCTGAGGCGCGGGTTGCTGGGATGCACCACTAGATTCACGCCAAAGGGCGCCGGTGCGCTGCCGGTTTCCGCCTCATGGGTGCTCAGGGCGCTGGTGATTTCCGTGAGCCAACCATCCAAGCCTTCGCTTGAGCGCTGGTTCAGCGCCGGGAACCCGGCCGCCACACCAGCCTTGCAGCATTCCACCACCAGCTTTGGACCTGAAGCCAGAAACATGGGCGCGGCGATGATGGGAAGGGCAAGTCGGTCTTTGAGGAGATCTGGCAACATGACTAAGCCTCGATCGTTTCGGACGTGTTGCCCAAACTTATGCAGACAGCGCCTTGCCGGCCAGTGGCGTAAATGACATATTCATGGTGAGATTAGTCAAGAGCCGTTGGGGTTGAAGGTCGTCATGTACCGGATTGCAGTGGTGCTCGTGCCAGGGGTCTACCTCTACAGCATTGGCGGGCTGATGGACGCTTTCCAGATCGCGAACGATCACATGGGTAAGCAACAGGGCACCGCCGCGAACCACTTTGCGTGCCAGACCGTCTCACCCAGCGATGCGCCTGTGACCACCAGCAACGGCATGCAACTGACCGGGGAGGTCACTCTGGCGGACGCCGGCTCGTTTGATCTGATCTATCTGCCGGCCTTTGCCTATGAAGGCATCACTGCGTTTGAGCACATGGCCGACAGCTTGCAACCGGCCTTTCAATGGGTGCGGGATTCATGGGGCCGGGGCACGGCTGTGTCGGCCAACTGCACCGGAACGCTTCTTCTGGCAGAAACCGGTCTTCTGGACGGCCATCGCGCCACGACGGCTTGGTGGCTGGAGCGCAACTTTCGGAGACGTTTCCCGAAGGTGGATCTGGATGCCCATGCACTGCTCACAGAGGACAACAACCTCATGACAACCGGCGCAATGACGGCCCACCTCAACATGACGCTCCACATCATAGGCCGCGAGGCGGGCCCGCACATGGCCGCCCTGTGTGCCAAAACCATGCTGATCGACACTGGCCCCAACACCCAGCGCCCCTACCAGGAACTGCTGCAGGCCGAGCTCAGTCCAGATCCCTTGGTGGCAAAGGCGCAGTATTGGCTGCAGAACCACCTCGGCGCGGCCGTTGATCAGGCCATGCTTGCTGAGAAAATGAACGTGAGCCAGCGCACCCTGATCCGCCACTTCAAAGCAGAGCTGGATCTCACCCCCCTCGCTTATCTTCAAAACGTGCGCATTGAGACGGCAAAACGTCTGCTGGAGAGTGCACGGACCCCTCTCACAGAGGTGGTTGAGCGCGTAGGGTATTATGACGTGAGCTCGTTCTCCCGCCTGTTCAAACGAAAGACAGGCCTCACACCCAACGCCTACCGCCAGCGCTTCAGCCAGTTGGGCACCTTAAGGTTTGCAGAAACCGTTTAGTTCTTCCGCTCAACAATGAACAACGCCGCTTCGCGCAAGATGCCTGCCCTGTTGCCAAATACATCGAGCGCCGCACAGGCTTCGTCAACCAGTTGGTGCGCGCGTGCCTTGGCACCGTCGAGGCCTAGAAGATCGATAAAGGTCGCCTTTCCGGCCTCAGCATCCTTCTGGGTTTGCTTGCCCAGCTGCTCAGGAGTTGATTCTTGGTCGAGCACATCATCGGCAATCTGGAACGCAAGGCCGATGCGGTCTGCATAGACCGAAAGCGCGGAACGCTCATCTGAGCTCGCACCGGCCAGAATGGCGCCCGCCTCGCAGGCAAAGCGGAACAGCGCGCCGGTCTTCATGCCCTGGAGCGTGATGATTTCATCCAGATCATGGCTCTCGCGCGCCTCTGCCTCAAGGTCCAGCATCTGGCCGCCCACCATGCCGGCCGCTCCGGCGGCAATCGCCAGTTGGCCCACCAGCTCCGACCGCACGGCCGCATCTGGATGGGTCTGAGAATTCGCCAGAATCTCAAACGCAAAGGTGAGAAGGCCATCACCCGCCAAAATGGCCGCCGCTTCGTCGAAAGCAATATGGGTGGTCGGCTTACCGCGCCGCAGATCATCATCGTCCATGGCTGGCAAATCATCATGCACCAGCGAATAACAATGGATGCACTCCAACGCCGCCCCCGTGCGCAAGGCATGAGTGCGGTCCACATCGAAAAGCTTGGCACTTTCGCACACAAGAAAGGGGCGCAGCCGCTTTCCCTGGCCAATCGAGGCGTAGCGCATGGCTTCAATAACCCGCTTGGCCGGCGCGCTCTCTACCGGCATCAGTTGGTCCAGCAGCACATCAATTTCATCGGCGGTGTTTGAAAGTTCGTCTAGAAAGGGCATATGCAGGCAAACTCACTAAGGGCAGCACGAAGACAAAGAGCCCTTGCAGGCAAGGGTCGTGGTCTTTTACGGATCAGGAATGGCACGTTCAACCACAATAGCGCGTTCGGCCACACGCAATTTGCGCCGCTGGATCGCCCGGCTGTTCCTTCTGGCCGCGTTCATTGTCATTTTGCCTTTTGCTTTGGTGCCGTTTTTCGCGGTCGTCAATCCGCCCGTCACGATGCTGCAGCTGGTGAAAGCCTGGCAGGGCAACGGCATCACCCAAACCTGGGTGCCCATGAATGCCATCGCCCGCACCCTGCCCACCGCCGTGGTGGCGTCCGAGGATGCAAGGTTCTGCACCCACGCCGGCATCGACTGGGACGTGGTCCAAAAAGTGGTTGAAGACAAACTGGAAAATCCCGACAAAAAGGTGCGCGGAGCCTCAACCATCACCATGCAGATTGCCAAGAACCTGTTTTTTCCTCCGGACCGCTCGGTGATCCGTAAAACCATGGAGGTGCCGTTGGCATTGTGGATCGACCTGATCTGGTCAAAGCGCCGGCAGATGGAGGTCTATCTCAACATTGTGGAGTGGGCTCCGGGGGTCTATGGCGCCAGGGCCGCCTCTCGCCACCATTTCAAGAAGCTGCCCAGCCGATTAACCCGGCGCGACGCGGCCCGTCTGGCGGCCAGTCTGCCCAACCCGAAAGTGCGCAACGCCGGCCGGCCCGGCCCGCTGACGCGGCGTCTTGCCCAGCGCATCGAACGGCGCATGCCGGCCGCAACGGCATATACCAAATGCCTCAGCCCCAGCTAACCTCAAGACCACTTGGAGAGATTACGCAGCATGTCCACCACCGTGGCCAAGACATTCAAGGACCAGCTCAGCGCAGACCTGAAGACGCGCACAGCAAGTGGACCCAGCCTTGACCCTTTTATCAGCCAGCTCGAAACCCTCGACTGCGCGAACACGCAGTCACTGGCCTCCCTCCCCACACCGCCGACCGTCACCACCCATCTCGCGCCAGCCCTTGCCGGACTTGGATGCGCCCCTGAATTGGCGGATGCCGTGCGCCAGTTTGCCAGTCTGGCCCGGTGGTACCAGATCTTTGAAGGCGAAGGCATAGAGCCAACCCTGGCGCAGGGCCTTGTAGCCGGGCAACTGGCCGGACAAGTTGGGCTGGTCACCTCGAACACCATCAGAACCGGATTGTTCCTACTGGCGCCCGGCCTGCATTATCCCCTTCATCAACATGGCGCTCTGGAGCTCTACTATGTGGTCTCCGGGCGCTTGACCCTGCAATACGGCACCCGCGCGCAACCGTTCACATTGGTCCCAGGGGAGCATTCGGTGACCCCCTCCAATACCGTCCATGCCCTCACCACTCATGAGGCACCCACACTGGTGATCTATGCATGGGTCGGCGATGTGGAATCGCCCAACTGGTGGTGGGTCGAGGCGCGTCTGGGCGGCTGGGACCGGGTGTGCTGGGAGCGCCAGCCAGATGCAAAGTGGATCCAGACGCGAAGCGAAGCGGTCACGGACGCAGTGCTGGCTGAAGCTGGAGAACTCTAGAAGGAGACAAGCGTGCCATGAAAGCGCACATCATCCTTGCACATCCTGAGCGCACATCGTTCAACGGTCACCTGGCCGACACGACCCGCACTCATCTGACCTCTATGGGTTGGGAGACAAGCCTGTCAGATCTTTATGGTATGGGATTTGATCCGTGCGAGGCCGCCCGACACTACCCCACACGGGCCGACGAAGAGCGTTTTCACGCCCAAACCGAACAGCGTTTCAGCGCGGACAATGGTCACATACCGGCCGACGTGGCCGGGGAGATGGAACGCGTTCTCGCCGCAGATCTGCTCGTGGTGCATTTTCCTTTATGGTGGTTCGGCATGCCGGCGATCTTGAAGGGGTGGATGGACCGGGTGTTCGTCTATGGCCCCATGTACCGCAGCCAGATGCGGTATGATGCGGGCCGATGCGCAGGCAAAAGGATGTTCGCCTGTGTCACAACGGGCGCCTCTGCAGAAAGCTGTTCGCCAAGCGGACGCGAGAGCGACACCCGGATGCTGATGTGGCCCATTTTGTTCCCATTTCGCTACCTGGGGTATGACGTGTTGACGCCGGAGATCTTGCACGGCATTGGAGGCGTGGCGTTTGTGGAAGGCCACGAGGAAGGCTTAAGCGCCATGGACCAGTACACCAACCGCTGGCAGGATCAGCTGTCGGGCTTGGCTGAGCGCCCGTCGATTCCCTATAACCGCGATGACGATTTCGATGAAACGAAGCGCCTGCTGCCGGATGCGCCGAGCTACTCGCCCTTCATAAGTCACGCACCCACACCCTTGTGGGACTGACCCGGTCCAGCCAGAGGCAAGTGAGGGAACTCTTCCCGCGCGCCCAGCCGTCGTTAATGCGCGACCTCTAATCCGGTTCGCTGAACAGCACATCCGCCAGCTTGTCGGCCGCCTTGCGCAGAGTAACAACGTGCTTTTCGGCTTCATCCAGCGTTATGCGCTGCTTGGGAGCTTGAAAGGCGAGGGCCGCAAACATACCGGCATTCGGCTCGAAGATCGGCACAGCAACCGCGATGAGATTGTCCACAAACTCTTCATTGTCTTTGGAGAAGCCGCGCTTACGCGTTTCGATCAGCTCGCTTTTGAGCTCGTCCACACTTTGAATAGTGTTGCGGGCAAATGTTTCTAAGTCGAGTGTTGATAGAAGCTTGTCCTGCAAGCCATCGTCCAAGTTGCTCAGAAACAGCTTACCGGCGGCCGTGCAATGGAACGGCACAATTGTCCCCACAGGAAACTGAAACCGCATGGGCCAATGGGTCTCCACCCGGTCCACATAGACCATCCCGTCTTCCTGGGGCACGGACAGATTGCACGTCTCCCCGATGGTTTCCGACACTTCACGCATGATGGCGCGGCGCGCAATGTGAATGCGCGAAGAGGTCATCAACCCAGACGAGATGAGCCGCAAGCGCCGCGCAGGCCGCAGCCGCTTGGCATCGACGTCCCGGGTCAAAAACCCATGCTCCAGCAATGTGGCGCACAGCCGGTGAATGGTCGGCTTGGGCAGGCGCAGCTCTTCATTGATTTCTGTTGGGGTCAAGGGACGCCCCGCCGTGGCCAGAACCTCAATAATGGCCAATGCCCGCAAGTTGGGAGCAATCTTGTCAGCGTCCTTGGAACTCACCGCTTATGCCTCACGCCAGTGCCTTGACCAATTTCTCAATAAAATCCGACCAGTTTATACCATTTTTGGTATTAATCCGTTGATTTTTGAGACTACTAGTCTTATTTATTGAAATCAAGAGAGCGCGCACAGACATCGATCTGTTGCCTGAAACGAGGGCCGTCAACTGGCCTATAAATCTCGCGCCGGCGCGGCACAGCGTTGGGCGCGCAGGATGCTCTGGTTTACCGCGGCATTAGGTCTTTTTGCCGTGTGG
>JBCDIP010000213.1:0-5869 GCA_038748855.1 Pseudomonadota bacterium | reverse complement strand
ATCTGGGCAACCGGTTTGTCCGAGGAGAGCTTAAGTTCGGCAGCTACAGCCCCGAAGACATCGAAAGCCTTATCGGCCGGCGCCGTATCGAAACACAGAGAGCCGGCATCATCCGCCCTTTGATCACCCGGAAAGTCCGGCCCCATCCAAATGATGCAGAATTCACCGCCGTCACGTCCGGTTGAGAGTGGCGAACAAATCTCCAGCTTCAGATCCTCACCCGCTTCTTCCGATAAGATACCGGCCCCAAGTTTGTAGCTGCGCACTGAGACAGTGCTGCCAGGCCAACCATCATCGGCCACCCATTTTCCTGGACGCTCCGCATACATGGTCTTGGGCAGCACGCTCTCTTGCACATAGGTGCGCATGACCGGATCGTCGCCCACGCCCGTGTCATCGCCTTTCAGCCAATGGTCCCACCAACGCAAAGCTTCCTGCAAAAAACCGATACGCGGTTCTGGAATGGCGAAATGGGGATACTTGTGCACCCACGGGCCAATAATGCCTTTTACTGGCGAGGACAGCCCGTTCACCAACCGGGGTACGGCGTTGGAGTAAGCATCACCCCATCCCCCAACAGCGAGCACCGCCGCTTTGACGCGGGAAAAGTCCTCGCAGATTGAGCCCTGCTTCCAATAGTCATCGCGCCATGGGTGACCAAGCCAGCGATGCGCCAAAAGGGGATTGTGATCCAAGCGTTCCATCCAATTGTCGCGCCAGCCTGGGCCATAAAGGACAGGGTCGGCCGGCCTTGAGGAGTAGGAAAGCATGGTTGCGGCCCAACCAAGGTTTTCGTTCAGGATGCAGCCACCCTTGTAGTGAATATCATCGGCGTACCGGTCATCGGTGGAGCACAGCGTGACCACAGCTTTAAGCGCTTCTGGCTGACGGAACGCCACCTGCAGACCGTTGAACCCGCCCCAGGAGATACCAATCATGCCCACAGCGCCGGTGCACCAAGGCTGGGCGGCGATCCAATCGATGAGCGCCAGACAATCCTCTTGCTCTTGGACGGTGTACTCATCGGACATTACGCCATCCGACTCCCCATTGCCCCGCATGTCCACGCGCAGGCAAGCATAGCCGTAGCCGGCAAAGTACGGATGGGTGAGTTGATCGCGCACAGCCGTGCCGTCGCGCTTGCGGTATGGCAGATACTCCAAGATGGCCGGAACGGGCTCTTCTTGAGCGTCATCAGGCATCCAGACGCGCGCTGCCAAACGGCAGCCGTCCGGCAGTGTGATCCACAGGTTCTCGGTTTCTTTGACCGAGCGCGGAAAGTTTCTAGTCACTGCCATGGCAGAAATCCTTCACGGCTTGGCAAATGGCCATGAAACTCTCCCCGGCAGGTTCGCTCATATGGCGTGCGCGCAAATAGCCGTGGATCAGCTCAGGTTCTGTGCGCAACTCGGCGGGAACGCCTGCCGCATTGAGAACTTCGGCATAACGGACCGAGTCATCCAGCAGCGGATCCAATTCGGCAGCCACGATGAAGGCCGGCGCCAGGCCTGTAAAGTCCGTCTCCAACAAAGGTCTGGCCAGTTTGTTGTCCCAGTTCGGATTTGGACGCGGGCCGAAATAGACTTCACTGTAGAACTTCACATCTTCCGTGGTCAGCCCCGGTGCGTTCGCCATAGTCTCATAAGAGCCGCCCTCAGGCTCGCCGCCATAGGCGCCATAGATCAACACCTGGCCAGCCACCCGCCCAAGACGTTCATCTCGCGCTTTTATGGCAATGGCAGCAGACAGCTTTGCGCCTGCGCTGTCGCCCGCCAACACGATCCGCCCTGCACGCTGCGCCGCCCATGTGTATACCGCCCAACAATCGTCAACGGCTGCGGGGAACAAATGCTCCGGTGCCAACCGATAATCGACAGCCAAGAGCCGGCAGCCCGCAAACGCGGCGATCTCCGCACAGATATCGTCATGGCTCTCAAGACCGCCCACGACAAAACCGCCGCCATGAGCATAGACAATCAACACATCGGCCGCTGGATCGCCGGGCGTATAGTGCCGGACCGGCACGCCGGAGATCTCCAAATCTTCAGCGCTGACCCCTTCAGGATAGGGTTTGAGAAAATGGGCGCATAGGGCGTCATAGCAAGAGCGCTGCTCGGTAATGGTGAGCGTGACCGCATCGGGAGGATAAAACCGTTCCGTTTCCGCAACGAACGCCCTTAAACCGGGATCCTTCAACTCACTCATGAGCAATTTCCTTTAGACTTCAGGCTGAGCTCACCGCTTAGAGAGAGCCAACAGAGGGTCGCGCATTACAGGCCCAGTTTTTTCATGCTGTGAGAGCGGCGCTGCAGCCACCATTGATACTGCACTGGCCAGTCCGCATAGTTTTCATCAACGCCCATCGCTTGGCGTTCGTGGAGGACCCAAAACGGGTTTTGGAGAGCTTCACGCGCAATGGCGATGAGGTCTGCTGAACCCGATTGCAGCACCTCTTCTGCTTGTGGGCCATTCAAAATGAGGCCGACAGCTTGGGTCAGTATGTTTGCTTCGCGCTTGACCTGCTCGGCAAACGCCACCTGGAAACCAAGGCCCCGCGCCACATTGGCATTGGTCGCACCTTTCGGGCTGTGACCGCCGGAGGAGCAGTCGATCACGTCCACGCCCTCAGCCTTCAAGCGCGAGGCGAGCTCAACCGTGTCGCTGATGTCCCAGCCGCCTTCGAACCCATCCACGCTGGAGGTTCTGAAGAAGAGAGGCTTGTGCTCCGGCCACACGGCGCGGACTGCCCGGGCGGTGTCCAGGGCAAACCGCACCCGGTTGTCGAACGAGCCGCCATATTCATCCGTCCTGTGGTTTGAGAGCGGAGAAAGGAACTGGTGCAGCAAATAGCCATGGGCGCCGTGGATCTCCAACACATCGAAGCCGGCCTGGTGGGCGCGGGCTGCAGCATCGGCAAACGCCTGGGTGATCTCAACAATCTCGCCCGCCTCCAACGCGTCGGGCATCAACCAGCCCTCGGTCACCGGCTCTGGAGATGCGGACACAATCCGCCACGGCCGCTCTCCGCGGGCCAGATCGGTTTCATCGGGAGGCCCGTTTCCATGCCAAGGCCGCTGCATAGCCGCCTTGCGACCGGCATGGGCGACCTGGATACCCGTTTTTGCACCCTCGGTCTGGAGGAATCTTACAATTCTGGCCCAGCCCTCGGCCTGCTCCCCATTCCAGATCCCCGTATCACCGTGGGTGATCCGCCCATCTGGAACCACCGCGCTGGCTTCGGTGAAGACGAGACCCGCGCCGCCCATGGCAAACTTCGCCAGGTGCGCGAAATGCCAATCATCGGGCATCCCGTCGCGGGCTGAATACTGACACATGGGGGAAATCACGACCCGGTTGCGCAGAGTGACTTCGCGCAAGCTGATCGGAGAAAACAGAAGGGGCATAGACATGCCCCTTCCCTAGATCAAGTTCGACAGCTCCCGCAACACTCAAAGTGCGGGAGCATAAGCGGCGGGCCTAGCCCCGCCCGCCCGCAACTTGCCGGCGCCGCCGGTCTTGTGCCGGTTGGTAAGCCATCTTCACATGGTGCTCACAATAAGGATGGCCGGGCTTCGGGGTGGCCCCGCAGAAGCAAAAGCCTTCGGTGCCCGGGTCACCAATAGGCCACCGGCAGGTTTTGTCCGAAAGCTGCAGGATGTTGCACCGATCACCATTATGCGGCAGCTCCACCTCGCGCAGCGGAGCGGGTTCGGCCTCGATGATCGGATCAATATCTATATCCGCGTCGACTTTGAGAGCTGTTGCCCCCGACGATCGGAATGAACTGATCTTCGAAGGATGGCTCGGCTCGCGCGTGCGGCGCGGCTTTGGCCTCGGTGTGCGCGACGGCGTGGCGCGGCCAGAGAGGCCAAGCCTGTGAACCTTGCCGATCACCGCATTCCTGGTTACACCGCCGAGCCGTGCCGCAATCTGACTTGCGCTTAACCCTTCAGCCCACAATTTCTTAAGCACTTCAACCCGATCGTCTGTCCAGGCCATTATTGTCCCTCCATCCGCATCTATATGCGCGCCCGCTTTTTAAGACTCCTCGCCCGACCTCTGAGTCACCCCTGACCAGAGCCGAGTTGGAATCCGAAATACTTGAGAACGCTACATGTCGTAGCCAACTGGCGCCGACAATACTATATAGGCCACAAAAATCGCAATCATCCGCAAACAGGTTTCTTGCGTTTTCCCCAGGAATGCGGCTGATGCGCTTGGTTTTCCACACCCAGGAACGTGGTTAACTTTAGGTTAACAGCCCGCTGACTCAGGGGGCCATGTGGCGGTTTGACTCAGGCGCTAAACTTGATATCCCCGAAGCGGGATAGATTGACCGTGGGGGCAGAAAAGGTGTAGGTTCCGGCCCTCACACGCCGCCCGCAAGGCGGCATTTTCATTTGTTTAAACGGCCCTTAGAGACGAGGAGGGTGCCCGCCATGACCAGCGCTGTATTACCGACCTATGCCAGGACGGATTTTGCATTTGAGCGTGGTGAAGGCGTGCGATTGTGGACCGATCAAGGCGACGAGTATCTGGATTTCGGTGCCGGCATCGCAGTGACCAGCTTAGGGCACTGTCATCCCCGGTTGGTGGCCACATTGAAAGCACAAGCTGACAAGGTCTGGCACACGTCCAACCTCTACCGCATTCCAGGCCAGGAAGAACTGGCGCGGAAGCTGACTGATGCCACGTTTGCAGACTATGTGTTCTTTGGCAATTCCGGTGCAGAAGCTATGGAATGCTGCATCAAGACTGCCAGAAAGTACCATTCCCACAAAGGCAATCCGGAGCGCTACCGGATCATCACATATCAGGGCGCTTTCCATGGCCGGACGCTGGCAACAATCGCTGCCGGCGGTCAAGAAAAGCACCTGGCCGGTTTCGGACCCGTTGTTGAAGGCTTCGACCAGGTGCCCTTTGCCGATGAAGAGGCCACAAAGGCAGCCATCAGTGAGGAAACGGCCGCAATCCTTGTCGAACCCGTGCAAGGAGAAGGCGGTCTGCAACCTTTCCCGGCAGAGTTCCTAAAGTTCCTGCGCCGCCTTTGTGACGAAAATGGTTTGCTGCTCATCTTCGATGAAGTGCAATGCGGAATGGGCCGCACAGGTCACCTGTTTGCTCATCAGCTCGCTGGCGTCACGCCCGATATTATGGGTACAGCCAAGGCCATTGGCGGCGGTTTTCCCTTGGGAGCTTGTCTGGCCACCGAAGACGCTGCGTGCGGCATGGTTGCCGGCTCGCATGGCTCCACCTACGGCGGCAATCCACTCGCCTGTGCTGTGGGCAACGAGGTGGTGGACATCATGCTGGAAGACGGTTTTCTGGAGACCGTGCGCGAGCGGGCCAGAACGCTCAATCAAAAGCTGTCCGGGCTGGTGGCCAGCCACCCGGAGGTTTTCGACAGCGTGCGCGGTGAAGGCCTCATGCTGGGCATTAAGTGCAAAGCGCCTGCGGGCGATGTTGTCAACGCAGCTTATGGCCATAAACTGCTGACCCTGACGGCGGGTGATAATGTACTGCGCATCGTGCCTCCTCTCGTGATCTCCGAAGAAGACATCGAGCTGGCCATTGACCGACTGGATGCGGCGGCCTCGGAGGTGCAGGCCTCAAACGGGGCCTAACAGGATGACCGCTCCTAAGCACTTCCTGGATCTTTCCGCCGTGAAGTCGGAAGATCTTTTTGAGATCATGCAAAGCTCGCGTGCGCTCAAATCCGCCCGCGCCGGCCAGCCTAAAGGGGTGCGCGATGAAGGCTCGCCCCTGGCGGGTCATGTTCTTGTCATGATCTTTGAGAAACCCTCCACGCGCACACGGGTGTCTTTTGATGTGGCTATGCGCCAGCTGGGCGGTGAGGCGCTGATGCTGT
>JBCDIP010000212.1:0-5884 GCA_038748855.1 Pseudomonadota bacterium | reverse complement strand
GCCCTCTCCAAGGGGGCAAAGCTCGCTGGCTGCTGGATGAACACCGGCGAAGGCGGCCTCTCGCCACACCACCTCCAAGGAGGCTGCGACATCGTTTTTCAAATGGGCACCGCCAAATACGGCGTGCGCAAGCAAGAGGGCGGCCTCAGCCCGGAAAAGCTGCGCGAAGTGGCGGCGCACCCTCAGGTGAAGATGATCGAAATCAAGCTCAGCCAAGGCGCCAAGCCAGGCAAAGGCGGGATCCTGCCGGCTGAAAAGGTCAGCGAGGAGATCGCCAAGATCCGCGGCATCCGCGCCCACGAGGCCTCCATCTCCCCCAACCGCCATCCAGAGGTGGATTCGATCGAAGATCTCTTGGACTTCATTGCCGAAGTCCGGGAAATCTCCGGCCTGCCCGTGGGCTTCAAGGCCGTCATAGGCGCCTATGGCTGGCTCGACAGCCTGTGCAAAGAAATCAACGCCCGCGGGCCGGAACACGCCCCCGACTTCATCACCGTGGACAGCGGCGACGGCGGCACAGGCGCAGCCCCCATGCCGCTCATGGACAATTGCGGCCTGCCGGTAAAGGAAGCGCTGCCCATGGTGGTGGACATCCTCGTGCGCCATGACTTGAGAGAAAGGGTGCGCGTCATCTGTTCTGGGAAACTGATCACCCCGGCCGAGGTGGCCTGGGCTTACTGTGCCGGCACAGACTTTGTGGTCTCTGCCCGTGGGTTCATGTTCGCCCTGGGCTGCATCCAGGCCATGAAGTGCAACAAGAACACCTGCCCCACCGGCATCACCACCCATGATGCGCGCCTGCAAAAAGGGCTGGACCCGGAGGAGAAGTCTCACCGGGTGGCCAACTTCGTGAAGAAGATCCGCTATGGGGTTGGGATCATCTCCCATTCCTGCGGTGTGCGCCACCCACGGGCGCTGAAGCGCTATCATGTGCGGGTGGTGCAGTCGGATGGCAAGTCGCTGCCACTGGATGCACTGCATCCTCCGGCGGACGCAAAGGCTGCGTGAGAAACGCTTACCAATTCAACGACTTAACCGCGTTGATTGACTCACATCCTCAACAATTTGGAGCCATCGGATTAACCCGGCAGTTGGTTGATCCGCCGCCACGACGGCCGCGGGAGAGCGAGTTGATAATGCCGATCGCCGCCGCTGCAGCTGCGGCAGCCGCAGCACCGTTGTTCCGGCTATAGCAGGTGCGGCCGCGCAGATAATAGCCTTTCGGGCACGTGTATACGGTCCGCCGGTTCCGCGGATGACATCTGCCCTTGCGATATCTGTATCCTCTTTCACACCAATGGCAGTTGTAGGTGCCGTCCTTCTTCATTTTGGTGAAGGCATAGACCTTGCCGGCGGCGCGCGCCTGTTGTCTGCAATCAGCCCTGGCTGCAGCAACGCGCTGCCTGCGGTTCTGAACGCAGTCATACGTACCGGTCGAGGTGATGCCCTTTGCCTTCCACCCGCTGCCGGGATTGTTTTCATTGCACCAGCGGTTGGCCGTGGCCTGGGTCGGCAGGCAATAGAATGAGCCGTTGGCATCCGGTTCACCCGGGTAGTATCCGGCACCGTGGTCCTTTTCGCACTGGGCCCTGCGGCCGGCCAGTTGGTCGGCCCGTTCGCGCGCTTGGCGGTCTTCTTCCCTGGCCTGACAAACCTGCAAGGCATCATCAGCGCGCGCCTTGAGTGCTTTGGTGATGCCGCCGGAGCCGGCGACGAAGGACTTAAGAACGCGCATGTTGCACGTGCGTGCCGCATCGGCGACCCGGGCAGAGCCGCTTTCTTCATCGCGGCGTCTCTGGACCGCAGCAGTGGCATTGTCGATGCGCTGATCGATGACCGGGCACGCACTGCCAAGCGAGCGCTTCTTGGCCTTGGCCTCTCTCAACAGCGCAAGTGCCTGGTCATACTGACCCGCCTTGAACGCTGCTCGTGCTTTGCCGACCAGAGCCAGGACGCTCATCTGCTGCTGCAGCTGGGTTTTCATTTCCAGCAGTTTTGCCGGCTTTGTCTTCCCGCCAATCTTGCGAAGTGCGGCGCGGATGTCGGCCACCTTGCAGGTGTTCAATGCCCCGCTGGCGCTGGAGAGAATGTCTTCCAGTTGTTGTGACTGTTGCTCGCCTTTGTCTATGCGGCCGGCCAGTTCGGGACATTGCGGCGCGCCGTTCAGTTTTGCCAACTCAGAACGTGCGGCCTGAAGCTGCGCTGCAGCAGCAGAAGGATCGCCCTGTTTAAACCGGGTCCTGCCCTCTTCAAACTTGGAATATGCGGCCTGAATGATGCCGCGCTTGGCCTCCAGGCTGGCCACGTGTTGCGCAATGCCGTCCACGTCCTTGAACTTTTCAGCCTTGAGTTCACTGATGCGACGGTCAAACTCCGCCACATCGCAAGAGACCGCAGACAGGTCCGCCAAGCCGGCTGCTTCAGCGGCAGTTTGCGCGTCGGGCACCCTGCCGTCTGCCTCGGCTTGCTGCACGCATGCACGGGCCTTGTCAGCTGACTCACGCGCCTGCTTGGCGGCTCGTTCAATGTCATCCAGAAGGGCACGGATCTGCGCCAACTGGCTTTGGCGGATTTTTCTCTGCTCCACAAACGTGCGGGCATACTCTTCTGTGTCTCTGAAGCCCGATTCTGTGAGATTGAAGGCACCAAGACACTTCGCCGCCGCCAACTGGAGGTCATAATGGGTGCAAGCCTTGGCGCGTGGCAGAATGTTCGTAATCCTGTTTTGATAATGCACAAAGCGCGACTCATAGGTCAGCTTTGTGACACTGTCCAAGGCGCGGCTTTCAGCGGTTGGAGCATCCGCGAAGTCCCTAAAGCCCGCCATACCCGCGCGGGCTCCGTTAAGGGCTCTGCGCATCGCCGCGCCCTGCGGGCGGGTTTTCCAATGTTCGTTTAAAGAGCCGGCCGCAAGCACACTTGTGCGCAATGGTCCAAGTTCGCTCTCCAGAGCCTTACAGTACTCCTGAAGCGGCCTGTAGGCCTCCTGACGCTTGTCATCGAACTCCTCGGCCAGAGACTTTAAGGGCGTTGAGGGGACGTGTACTTTTGCCAATCGCTGCATGGTTGGTTCTGCAAGCGAACGGGCCGCGTCCGACAATTGGTCAGCCAAAACGGCTAGATTTCCGGCCTTGTCGGCATCTCTCCCGAGCGATGCGGCCGTCACGCCGTCGACCACCTTGCAGGCGTTATCACCGGCATCGTTGGACAAACGGTTGGTCGACCGAATGGTCTCCAGCATGTTCTTGAGCTGATCGACGAGCGGGCCGGTTTCAATCTTCTCGGTTGCAGGAGTGATCTTCGCCGGAGCCAGTCTGCGTTTTGCCTCCTCGGCGAGCCGGTCGATTTCGCTGCCGTTCCGAAGAGCATCCTTTGCTCTCTGGCACACGGCCAGATCCCGGTTCGCGGCCGCTTCAAACTCGGCCACACTTCTGTCCAGCTCGTTAAACCGCGTCTCGAGCTCTTGCGTCGCGCGCGCCCTTATGGCCGCAAGCTCTGCCGCCTTCTGATCATCAGCTTGCTCAGCTTTAGGTTCCTCAGCTTCCGCGGTTTCCGTTTCCTCTTCAGCCTTTTCCTCTGCGGCGGTTTCAACGGGTTTGGGTTCAGGCTGCGGGTCCCCGCGCTCGATGCGCGCCAGCTCTTCTTCTTTAACCGCATCGGAGGCCGCATCAATCCGCCTCATCACCGAAGAGTAAGCGGCCCCCCAGGCATCCTTGGCATAATCCCTCAGCTTGGAGGCCGGCGCATCGCGAGCAGGGAACGAAGCAAGGCCTGCAAACGCCCCTGCAATGCCGCCTTTTTTCTTGACCTTATCGATGGCCTTATCATGCTCGGCCTTAAGCCTGTCGTAGTTCTCGCGAAACAGGCCTGGAAAGTCCTCGTGTTGGGTGAGGTGGTTCACCGTGCCGGTTAACCCCTTGGACACCCGGCTTCTGTCCGCCACCCCAACTGTGCCATCGGGCTTTTTGATGAAGATGAACCCGCTGTCTTTCCCGGCTGCGAACTTCCGGTGCTCGTCCGATGGGTTCATGAGCAGCGGAGAGTCTGCGTTGCCCGCTTTGGCGCTTTCAGGCAGCCGCTTGTTGACCTCCTGAAACAGCCTGTTGTGCGCCGGGTTCGATTTGTCCAGCGTTTGCAGCAAGGCGGCCCCATCAGACAAAGCTTCGGGACTTTGGGCGTGCGCTCCGCTGCTCCCCCATGCCCAGAACGCCAGCGCAAGAATGAAATTTATAACAACAAACGATCTTGCTCTACTCATGACCCGGCCCTCCTTGTCATTCTCCTGATCGCGCGCTTGGTCCCCGACCCGAACGAGCCATCGATCGCTCCGTTGTAGAAGCCTTCCGTGCGCATGATGCGCTGCAACTCACGGCGGAACGATTTGCTCCAGCTGCGCGAGTTTGAGTTCATTTGTTTGATCGTGTGCTGATCGCCTGCCTTCAGCGCCCGCGTCACAAGTTGTGCTGCATAGGCCGGGTCCTTGGAGGTGCCCCACCCACGGTCGTACATGACGGCAAGATTGTTCCACGCCACCGGATCATCCGGCCCTGCGGCCTTCTGATAAAGGTCGCGAGCGCGCGAGAAATTGGTTAAGGACGTTCCAGGCGTCGACAGAATGTTTCCCAAAGAGATCATCGCGCCCTTGTCCCCTTTATCTGCCGCTTTACCCAGCCACTCCGCGGCCAGGTCCAGATCCTTGGCAACCCCCTTGCCGTCCATGTAAACCTCGCCGATCAAGCGATGTGCGCGAACATGTCCAAGAGAGGACGACTTGAGATACCATTTCATTGCCTCGCTATGGTTCCGGGCAACACCATGTCCGTTCGCATACATCAGCCCAAGGTTTGCCGTGCCGTAGGGGTGGTCCTTTTCGGCCGCTTCGCGCGTGTATTTGAGAGCTTGGGTGAAATTTCTCCGCGTGCCGAGGCCCTGGTAGTACATCCACCCCGCACTGGAGATCGAGTTCACATCTCCTGCCTCAGCTGATTTCTCAAACCAGCGGAGCGCTTCAGCGAAGTCTTTCTGAACGCCAAGCCCGGTATAGTACTTGCGCGCAAGGTTCCCCATGGCGGCGGCATTTCCGCGTTCGGCTGCCTTGCGGTACCAATAGACCGCTTCTTTGTAGTTCTTCTTCTGATTGGCCTCATAGCCCAGTTTGTTCTGTTCGGCGGCAGACAACTCACCTGAGCTCGGCGCCTCGGTGGTGGACTTGGGCTTAACGGCTTTTGGGGTCTCGCTGGCCGTCTCTCCGGCCGCTCCAACACACTTCGTGTTGTCGGCATTCCAGGAATAGGGCGCTGCACAATTGCAAACATAGGAGACCTCGCCAAAATCGAGCTCTTCTTCTGCAACCGCCCCTTTGCCGAGCTTCTGCTCACACCTGGCCTGAGCCTCCTGCAAACTATCTGCGCGGGCGTGTCCACCGGCGCTCATCAGCAGCGCAAGCGCCCCAAACATCACCAGCGCCGATCGAATGAGAAAGCTTGTGTGGTGCACCATGTTTTGCCAATCCTTCATTCCTGCCCTGCCAGTCTTTTCAGAGAGCGGCGTGTTCCCGCCCCAAATGAGCCATCGATCCGGCCGTCGTAATAGCCCTCAGCGCGCATGACCTTTTGCAGTTCGCGGCGGAACTGCCGGCTCCATTGGATAGAGTTTGAGACCATCGACGTGAGGGCATAGTCCGAGCCGCCCTTGATGGCCCGCGCCACAAGGTCAGCCGCCCGTGGACGGTCACGCCTCACGCCCTGGCCATCATCATACAATGACCCCAGGTTGAGCATGGCGTCCGGATTGCCCAGATCAACCGCCTTTTGATACCAGCGCCCGGCCTGAGCAAAGGACCGCCTGGTGCCATATCCGTTGTTGTAGAACACGCCAAGATTGT
>JBCDIP010000211.1:0-5891 GCA_038748855.1 Pseudomonadota bacterium | reverse complement strand
TTGATCATGGAAAACCCCTTCTCTGCCCGCCACACTCGGCAGCGGACGCATCGCCTGTCAAGCGTGCTCCGGCGTTGCGGCGGGGAAGACCTTCTGGCGCTCGGTCTGCCAGCGGCTCATGATCGAGATTACAGACGGTGCGCCATTGCCCGACAGGAGTATGCCACCGCACCGGTCGTCATGAGCCCGGTAGTCCGCATCCTCACGTAGGATCCTGTTGAGCTCGGGCAGTTTCCAGAACGGAACCCGCGCCCACAGGTGATGGGCCAGATGATAGTTCTCGCCGTGCAGACCGGTGAGCATGCGCTCAAGCCAGTGGCTGTTGCGGTTGCGGGACATGTGAATATCCAACTTGGTGTCCATCATCGGCGCGTGCTCAGAAAGCTCAATGTACCATCCCAACACCTGGAAGGCTGTAAGGAACGGAACCAGCCAGTAGAGGACGAACTCCCAGAAGAAGCCGGCCTGAATGATGATGGTGAGCAACACAGCCCAGAAAATCAGCAGCCGGATGCCTTCGCGCGCGCCCTCCTCGCTGCTGATCGCCAGCAGCCGGTCGCGCACGAGATAGCCAAGATATTTCGGCACGTTCATCAAGAACAGCGGCTTTAGAAGGACGTTCCAGGTGTAGCGGCTCTGGGAGCACTCATCATAGACGCCCATATCGATCATGTAGCGGTAGTCGGCATCGTTTTCTTCGCTGCCAAACTGGCCATGGTGGCTCTGCACATGAGACTGTTTATAGGCGTCGAACAGCATGCCGATCAGGTAGCCGCTCATATAAGAGCCAAGGAGGTTGTAGAGCCGGTGGCTTTTGGCCAGGGTGCCGTGGGATGCCTCATGGGTCATGGTGGCCAGCGCCCGTTGACGCGAACCGATCACAAGCACCGCGAACGGATAGGCAATCCAGCCAAACGCAATGCAGGCGTAAATCGCTACTGCGATCACCAGATAATCTGATAATAGTGCTAATGGCCCGTGATAATTGTCTAAGCCGTAAAGCGCCCGAACCCTTTTAACGATTGCAGGATCAAATTTATGACGCCGCAATCCTTTCCCCTGTTGCATCTCTTGTATACCCGTCCTGTCGACCCCGAACCTGTTAAGTATACAGTAACTTTTGCAGATTCAACGCGGCCACAGTGGTGTAACCCGCCAAACTCCTAGGGTTTTCAGCACATTGGAAGAAGAGGTGCCAAACTTTGTTTACAGGCTTGTAAAGCGTATC
This sequence comes from Pseudomonadota bacterium, assembly GCA_038748855.1. GTDB lineage: Bacteria > Pseudomonadota > Alphaproteobacteria > Rhizobiales > CAJQND01 > JAAEUE01. Next base: position 4,663 of record JBCDIP010000211.1, on the reverse strand, counting down.
TTGCCACTTTTGGAGCGTACTTTTCAGATTCAACATTAACTGTGCGAAGAGAACATATCCGGCAATATTGGCTTTACGGAAAGCCATCAGCTCGGAATCAAATCTTGATGACTCTACGTCAGCGTTTTTCCCGCATCGTGGAACAAAAATATGACCATCCGTTAAGGAAATTCACACCTCTCGCCCCGGCACAGGCATTCAAAAAGCCATTTTGGCGGGTTGTTCACCCTCCTCGGCACGTCTGACGCGGCTTCGCGCAAATGTGATCGCACAGGCCCGGTATGCGGCCATTTGTAAGGGGAAACCGGACCCAGAAACTGACTCGAATCGTCCAATATGTGGTTTCTGTCAGTCTATGAAAAAGCTGCTCCCCCTCCTTCTCTCCGGCATGCTGATGGGCCTGTTGGCGAGCTCTGTGCAAGCGCAAGATTCCGGACCGTTCCATCCGATGGACGGTCTGACGCCGGAAGAGATTCAACTGGGCGTCTCGCTGTTGCGGAACCAGCAGCTTGTGACCGACGACACGCATTTCGCCAATATCCGGCTGCGTGAGATGCCAAAGGCGGATGTGCTGCGCTGGCAGCGGGGCACGCCCTTTGGCCGGCAGGGCATCTTCATCTACCGACAGGGCGGCAAGACCTACGAGGCCATTGCCGATCTGAACGCGCAGACCATCTTGTCGAACCGCGAAATTCCAGGCGCACAGCCGGCCGTCCACCAGGGCGAGTGGAACAAGGCCCGTGAAGCGGTCTTAAAGAGCCCGGTCTGGCAGAAGGAGATGGCGGATCTGGGGTTCACGGACCCCAAATCCATCAATTGTACGCCGCTGGGGTCCGGCGGGTTTCCAGACCGCCGCTATGGCAATCGGCGGGTGCTGAAGGTGGTGTGTTTCGATGTGGTCAACCGGCTCGACTATCTGCAAGCCCGGCCCATTGACCATCTCGTAACGGCCGTGGATGCCGACACCTTGGAGCTGCTTGAGTTCATCAAGGCCAAAGCGCCAACGGTTCCCAAGCAGATCAAAGGCTACAACCACACTCTGGCCGACCGGCGCCCGCAAATGCGTCCCGTCGTCAACATCGCGCCAGGGGGCGCCAACTTCGTGCTGCGCGGCGGCATTGAGCTCGATTGGCAGAACTGGTCGCTGCACATGCGCACCGACCGGCGCAGCGGCTTGATCCTCTCTCTGGTCCGCTTCAACGATAATGGCAACAAGCGCATGGTGGCCTATCAGATGGCCCTGTCGGAGATGTTTGTGCCTTACATGGATCCGGCAGAGACCTGGGCGTTCAAGAGCTTCCTGGATGCAGGCGAATATGGCTTGGGCTATCTCATCTCCACGCTGGCACCGGGACGCGACTGTCCCCACAATGCCGTCTTCATTGATGCATTGATCCCGTCTGATCAGGGCGGGGTGTTCCGGGCTGACAAAGCGATCTGTGTGTTTGAACGCAACACCGGCGATCCGGCCTGGCGCCACTATCAGGCAGGTGCAGCGCGCAACTATTCTGCGCCCCAGGTTGAGCTGGTGGTGCGCATGGCACCCACTATCGGCAACTACGACTACCTGGTGGATTATGTGTTCCAGCTGCGCGGCACCATTAAGGTGCGCGTGGGCGCGACCGGCCTGGATGCCTTGAAGATGGTCTCCTCAGCCCGGGCCGACAGCCCCACGGCGCGCGAAGACCTACGCTACGGCAACTTGGTAGCGCCTTACACGGTGGCTCCCTATCACGACCACTACTTCTCCTTCCGTCTGGATCTGGACATTGATGGCGAGAAGAACCTGTTGTTGCTCGACACGGTGCAGCCTCAAACCCTGCCGGCCGAGAGCCGGCGGCGCTCTTTGTGGACCTTGCGGACCTCGCAGATTGTGAAGGAAGGCGCGGTGAGCCATGGCGGCGGAAACAAACGGGTACATTGGCGGCTGATCAATCCAAATAAGCGGACCCCGCTTGGTCACTTCCCGGGCTATTACCTGGTGCCCGGCCATGTGGTGACCTCGCTCCTTACAGCCGATGACCCGCCCCAGCAAAGGGCACTCTTCTCGTCCAACCCGCTTTGGGTGACGCGCCGCAAGCCGGGAGAGTATTGGGCAGCCGGAGACTTCCCCAACCAGAGCCAAGGTGGCGAAGGCTTGCCGCAATATGTGGCGGACGGGGAATCGGTGACCAACCAGGATCTGGTGTTGTGGTACAACATTGGCTACCACCATTTGACCTTGCCGGAGGATTTTCCGGTCTTGCCAACAATGTGGCATGAGTTCATGTTGCGGCCTGCCAACTTCTTCACAAGAAACCCGGCTCACGACCTTGCGCCGTCCTTCCTGGTGCGCAAAAGGGGTCAGCAAAAAGAAACGCAAAATCAATAGGGCCCGCCCGGCACACTACGGCGCGCTCAGACACGGAGGTTCGCCATGTTGCTGCATCACAATCCCGCCTCACCTTTCGCCCGGATGGTCCGGGTGACAGCGCGCGAAACCGGCCAGGCCGACGACATTCAAGAAGATACGGCAATGATCCTGCCGATCGAGCGCCATGACGCCACCTCTTCGGCCAACCCGTTGGGCCGCATTCCCGCTTTGGTGACGGATGATGGCCAGGGGATCTTCGATTCCCGTGTGATCTGCGCCTATTTGGCGAACCGGGCCGGCAACACGGAGATCCACCCCTCCACAAACTTCCGGGTCATGACCCTGTTTGCTCTGGCCCAAGGCCTGTGCGACAGCGCGGTGAACCTGCGCTATGAGACCGGACTGCGGCCTGAAGCGCTGCAGTGGGACCAGTGGATTGACCGCCAACGCGAGCGGATTGGGGCGGTGCTGGATGATCTCAACAGCAATTGGCAAGACGAGTTGGCGTCGGTGCACGTGGGCTCTATCGGTGTGGCTGTGGCGCTGGGATATTTGGACTTCCGCTATCCGGATCTGGGCTGGCGTGGCGGGAGAGAGGCGCTTGCCGCGTTCTACGACAGCTTCAGCCAGCGCCCGTCCATGCAGGAGACGGTTCCGGGTTAATCGTGTTCCCCGTCAGATGTGGGGTACGATGAAGTCCGGATAGATCCCGCTTTCCGCCATAGCGGCCGGTATGTCCAACCCTTGCAGCACCCCATGGTCTGACACCAGCACAGTGCCGAAACCCGCGGCAGAACCGCCTAGAATGTCCGTGTGCAGGGTGTCGCCCACCATGGCAATGCGCGCGCGCACCGCCCGTGCGGCGAGACGCTCCACCACAGCGTCAAACGCATTGCCAAAAGGTTTGCCGAAAAACTCCGGCACCACGCCGATCTCGTCAGCCAACTGATGGGCCGCGGCGCCGGGCTCCAAAGAAAAGCCTTCTTCGCGAGGGGCAACAAGATCCGGGTTGCCGACCAGCAACGGGACGGGACGGACCTTTAGCGCTTCAGTCAGTTCAGCCAGCATCACATCGGTCAGGGTCTGCGCGCTTAGGAGGATGATCCCCCCCGCCCCCTCCGGCGGGGCGGCGTGGAGCACGGGTACATCAAACTCATCCAGCGCAGAGCTTGGCGGTGCCACCGCCCACCACGGTCCTTCAACGGGCCTGTTTTTCAGTTGGGCGGCTAGAACGCCCCGGCTGCTGATGATTTCAGATGCCGTGAAATCGAACCCCAGCCGGGCGTATTTTGCCGGCAGGCTGGCCAACGGATCGGTCGCCGCATTGGTCAGCACCAGAACTTCTTTTCCCAAAGCCCTGAGGTGCGCGATGCGCCGGGCGGCCCCTTCGATGGGCGCACCGCCCACATTCAGCACGCCGAAACTGTCAAACACAAAGACATCGAACTGGCCGGCCAGTTCACCCAAGTCTGCCCTATGCTCAGCCTTCCCCGGCCGGCCCATCTGAGGCAGCCGGGGGCGCACTTGCTGGTAGCGCTGAAAAGCCCAATGGGCATCCACAAAGGTGCGAGGCGAATGGGACACAAAAGGGGTGACTTCGAAAAGGCTTGCTGGTTGGTGAGGTCAGATCTCACCGGGATATCGATGATGCATCACAAGATCAAGGGTGGAACAGCGACCTTCAGGAGCCCGCGATGTGACCATACTCGAAATTGGCCTGGAGCAGTGCCAGGATTGCCGCGGCGTGGCGATCTTCGGCTTCATCCGCATTTGAGCTGCTCGCCAACGCTGCCCGGAAGGACAGCTTGGCGTTTGCCTTATCCAAAACCTCTTTGCCCGCTATGGTAAGGGCAGCCTGGCCCGGCTCACCTTCGATCAGACCCAACCAGACGATCCAGCGCCACATGCTGTCGCCGCCCGTTTCAAGCTTGCGGTGGATCGCGCTCACATCCGCTTGAGCGGGATAGCAGGTGTGGAGCTCAGCAATGATTTGGAGAATGTGCAGACTCTGTTGTTTCACACTGTCATGGTGTTCGTCGGAGACATAAGGGCCATCCAGCCCGCTCCACCTCGCACCCTTTTTGTCGTCCATCATGTCCCCATAAGCCTGGGATTTCCGCAACGGCTCACGACCACTCCCGCTCCCCCGAGGATGTCTCAAGACCTACTTGGAAGCAGTGCACGTTCACAGTGTATATATACATGTAGTGGTTGCAGGATCGGCGGTTTTGGGCCACACTTCGTCCTTAGGCGAACGATTGCACCAGGCTGTTTATTCAGCTGGAAAATGAAGCTCGAGTTTCCATCTCG
>JBCDIP010000210.1:0-5909 GCA_038748855.1 Pseudomonadota bacterium | reverse complement strand
GCGGAGGAGCAGTCTGCTGCACCTCGGCCTATGCCCAAGCCGAAAAGGTTTGCCCAGGCACCAACCCCGGCCAAAACGGCAGCCCCTCAACCTGAGGACGAGATCGAGCCGCCAAAGGCGGTGTCTTCCATACCGAAGGTGAAACGCAAAAGAGCGACACGTCCGAAGAAGGAGCGCGTGAAGGTGGCACGCGCTGAGCCCAGGCAGCGCCGGCGTCCGCGCGCAGGCCGCGTCAGGATCCACCGCCCGCCGCCCACCAGCCAGAACATCTCGATCGACCAGGACACCTATTGCCTTGCCATGGCGATCTATTTCGAAGCGGGGCGCAAGAGCCTGCAGGCCCAGGTGGCGGTTACCCGCGATATCCTGCACCGGGTGGAGAGTTTCAACTTCCCCAACAGCGTTTGCGAGGTGATCTATCAGTATGCGCACCGCCGCGGGCGCTGCCGCTATGCGTTCGCTTGTGATGGGCGTCCGGACCGCCCTCGGAACCGTGCGGTTTGGCAGAGGGCCAAGATGCTGGCCAGAGAGCAGATCCGCTGCGGCTCGCGGTGCGGCTGCTACATTGACAAACCCACCTTGGTGGACACGAGCAAAGGGCGCAACCGCCGGGTTATCCGCTGCAGCGCCTCGATCAGAACACCTGCAGAGCCGCGGCAGGTGGTTAATGCGGCCAGTCAAAGCCAGCTCTCCTTCAAACAGACCTCTTCACTGCTTGGCGATGAACCCATCAGTCCTCTGGGACGAACCCAGCCTTAACGCCTTAAAATGGTTGAATAAACCTCGCGTCCTTGCGAAAGCGAGGACCTTTTGAGCCAAGGGAAAGGTCCGAGCTATGGACCCCCGCGTTCGCAGAGGAGCGGTGCCGTCCGCGTTCCTGCGGAAGCAGGAACCTTGTCGGTCAAAGGAAGGATGCGAGCAGCGGACCCCTACTCCTCACCGATCAGCACGAACCAGCCGTCTTCATCGGTGACCTCAACCCCCAGGTCCGTTGCCTTCTTCAGCTTAGACCCCGCACCAGGCCCAGCGACGACCAGATCGGTCTTCTTGGACACAGACCCTACCACCTTTGCGCCCAGACGCTCCGCCATGGCCTTGGCCTCGTCGCGGGTCATTTTCTCTAGAGATCCAGTGAAGACCACCGTCTTGCCGGAAACGGGCGATTCTGAGGCCACCGCTTCCAGCGGTTCCGGGGACACCTCCGCCAGAAGATCACGCAGGACCTCCTGGTTGTGCTCTTCAGCAAAGAAGTCCACGAGAGCCTCCGCGACGACCTCGCCGATGCCGTCAATGTTCACCAAATCTGCCCAGACATCGCCCTCGCGGTCAGAAGCGGCCACAAGCGCTTCGTTGAGCGCTTCCATGGTGCCGTAGGTCCGTGCCAGGAGACGCGCAGTGGTTTCGCCCACATGGCGCATCCCCAGAGCATAGATGAACCTGTCCAGCGACACGTTGCGTCGATCATCGACCGCATCAAAGAGGTTGCGCGCAGACGTCTCCCCGTATCCTTCGCGGTCTTTGAGCTTCTTCAACGAGCGCTCATCGCGCTTGCGCAGGGTGAAGATGTCCGACGGGCGTTGGATCATGCCCTCTTCATGGAAGGCTCCAATCTGTTTGGTGCCCAGACCCTCAATGTCGAAGGCGTTGCGGGAGACGAAATGCTTGAGCCGCTCCACCGCCTGGGCCGGGCAGATCAGCCCGCCCGTACAGCGGCGCACCGCATCAAGCTTGCCGGTCTTAGGATTGAGTTCGCGCACAGCGTGGGAGCCGCACGCAGGGCAAATCTCTGGAAACACGAACGCTTGTGCACTCGCGGGCCGCTTCTCAGGCACGTGTCCCAGCACCTGTGGGATGACGTCGCCCGCGCGCTGGATGATCACCGTGTCACCGATGCGCACGTCCTTGCGCTCAATCTCATCTTCGTTGTGGAGGGTCGCATTGGAGACCACCACACCCCCCACGGTGACCGGATCAAGCTTGGCCACAGGCGTGAGGGCACCGGTCCGGCCCACTTGAATCTCAATGTCTCGGAGCACCGTGGTGGCCTTTTCGGCGGGAAACTTATGCGCGGTCGCCCAGCGTGGTGCGCGCGAGACGAAACCCAGCCGGCGCTGCCAGTCCAAGCGATCCACCTTGTAGACCACTCCATCAATGTCATAGCCGAGCGAGGCGCGCTGCTCTTCAATGCCCCGGTAGACGCTCAGCATCTCCGCAACGTTCTCACAGCGCTGCATTTGCGGGTTGATGACGAAGCCCCAGGCCGCCATCTGCTCAACTGCTCCCATCTGGGTGGTCCACGGCTCTTCGGAGACCTCCCCCCAGGCATAGGCGAAAAACTTCAGGGGCCGCGCCGCGGTCATGGCAGGATCAAGCTGGCGGAGGGATCCAGCCGCCGTGTTGCGGGGGTTCACGTAGGTTTGCTTGCCCTCAGCCTCCTGCCGGGCGTTCAGGGCCTCAAAATCGGCATGGGTCATATAGACCTCGCCGCGGATCTCCACCACACTGGGCCAATCTGTCCCCGATAGCTTATGGGGGATGTCTTTGATGGTCTTCAGGTTCTCGGTGACATTCTCACCCACCTGGCCATCGCCCCGGGTTGCTCCGGTCACCAACCTGCCGTTCTCGTAGCGCAGGCTTGCCGAAAGTCCGTCAATCTTAGGTTCTGCCGTCATGGCCAACAGCTCATCGTCCGGCAGATTCAAGAAACGCCGGATGCGGGCGCAGAACTCTGCCACGTCCTCATCGTTAAAGGCGTTGGAGAGCGAGAGCATCGGCACCGCATGGGTGATCTTGTCGAATTTCTCTGCCGCAGCGGCGCCGACCCTCAGGGAGGGGCTGTCTTCGCGCACAAGATCAGGGAAACGGGCTTCAATAGCCGCATTGCGCAGCCTGAGGGCGTCATATTCGGCGTCAGAGACCTCAGGAGCGTCATTTTGGTGGTACGCGGCGTCGTGGTGCGCAATTTCCCCTGCAAGGCGCTCCAGCTCGATTTTCGCCGCTTCAGCGCTTAAGCTCTCTACGGCGGTTTGCTCAGTTTCGGTCATGATCGCCTTTGATCTATCCAGTATCGCGCATCAGCCGGTCGGCCTGGGCGCGCGCCTCATCGGTTACGCTGGCGCCGGAGAGCATGCGCGCCACCTCTTCGCGGCGGCTGTCGGCCTGCAACTGTGTCACACGGGTCACCAAACGGGCGTCAGCAGTCTCGCCCTCGTTGACCTCCTCCATCTTTGTGATCAGCATATGGGTTGCCGCTCTTACCGCCACTTGGGGCGAGTGGGTGACGCTCAACACCTGAAGTCGGTCGCTGAGGCGGGCCAGACGCTGGCCCATGGCATCGGCGGTGGCCCCGCCAATGCCGGTGTCAATCTCATCAAAAATCAGCGTCGGGGCCGACCCTTTGGCCGCCAACACCACTTTCAGGGCCAGCATGAAGCGGGATAGCTCTCCGCCAGACGCCACTTTCACAATGGGCCCGGGCTGAGCGCCCGGATTGGTGGCCACTTTGAACTCCAGCCGGTCGATGCCATGTGGCCCGGCAATGGTGTCTCCAGATTCGATATCGCTTAAGAACCTGGCCTTCTCAAGCTTGAGGGGGCCAAGCTCTTCCATGACCTGCGTGTCCAGCTCGCCGGCAGCCGCGCGGCGGGCAGCACTTAGTGTCTCGGCTTTCTCAAAATACCCCTTCCGGGCTGCATCAGACTTGGCGCGCAACTCATCGAGATGGCCCTGGCCATCCTGAAGGTTGGTGAGGTCTTGCTTCAAGCGATCCGCCACGCCGGGCAATTGCGCAATCTGGCAGCGGTGCTTGCGCGCCAGGTCTCGTAAAGCAAACAGACGCTCCTCAATCTCGCCCTGCTCTCGGGCATCAAAATCGAATGTGGCGCGGGCGTCTTCCAATGCGCCTTTTGCGGTGTTCATTTCCACCACCAGTCGGTCCAGCGCGCCGATCAGGCCATCCAGCTGGCCAGACGCATCCGCCTGGCGCCGCTCCAGCTTGCGTAGGCCCGCGTTCAAGCTGGCTTCTTGAGTGCCGTCGCCGGCCAGCGCTTTGTCCACATCGTCCAGAGCCTCAGCGAAGCGCTCTGCATTCATCATCAGCTGACGGCGGGCAGAAAGCTGCTCTTCCTCGCCCTCTTGCGGTGCCACAGCCTGCAGTTCTTGTACAGCGTGTTCCAGCCATGCCCGCTCTTCCTCGGCCCGTTCCAGGCGCTCTGCATGCTCCTGGAGGGCGCTCTCATGGGCTTTCCATTCCTGCCAGAGATCAGCCACCTGGCCTCGTAAACCGTCCAGCTCGCCAAACGCATCCACCAGGTCGCGGTGCATGGCCGGGTCCATCAGCGCCCGGTCATCATGCTGGCCATGGATTTCCGCCAGGCAGCTGCCCAATCGGCGCAATAGGCTGACACTTGCGGGCTGATCGTTGACGGTGGCTCGGCTGCGGCCATCAGCGCTTTGCACGCGCCGCACAACAAGCTCACCCTCGCTCTCAACGCCCGCGTCTGCCAGCAAAGCGAAGGCCCTGTGTTCTGGCGGCAGCTCAAATGCCGCGGTGACGATGCCGCGCTCAGCGCCGGTGCGCACTAAAGCCGCATCGCCCCGGCTGCCCAAAGCCAGGCCCAGCGCGTCCAGCAAGATCGACTTGCCGGCACCGGTTTCCCCGGTGAGCACAGTCATTCCTTCATCGAAGCTCAGATCGAGGCGTTCGATGAGCACGATATCGCGTATGGACAGGGCGCTCAGCATAACGACGCCAGTATAAATGGAGTCGCGCCTGCCGCGCTATTCTCAGATCAGCAAATTGTTGGAAATATCAACCGCTACTCGTGGCATTGCGCCAGGTTCTGGCGAGCCAGGAATCATTGTTGACCTGCGGCTCCAGTCCCCCGGTGCGTAAGAGGGCATAAGCATCCTTATACCATTGGCTGTTGGGGAAGTTGTGACCCAAGATGGCCGCAGCCGTCTGCGCCTCAGAGCGGATGCCGAGAGCAAAGTAGGCTTCCGTAAGCCGCTGCAAAGCTTCCGGGGTGTGAGAAGTGGTTTGATAGTCCTTTACCACCTTCTTGAACCGGTTGATGGCCGCTACATAAGCGTGGCGTTTCAGGTAGTAGCGACCGATGCGCATCTCCTTACCGGCCAGGTGATCGCGGGCCAATACGGCCTTGGCGTCTGCGTCCCTTGCGTACTGGCTTTCTGGAAAGCGCCTGGAGACTTCTTCCAACGAATCAAGCGCCTTTTGCGTGTTGGACTGATCACGCTGGGTATCGCTGATCTGCTCGTAATAGCTCAAGCCCCTTAGGTAGTAGGCATAGGCCACATCCTTGTTGCCGGGGTGGAGCTGGATGAACCGGTCAGATGCGTTGATGGAATCCTGATACGCGTTCCGCTGATAGTGTGCGTAGGCCACCATGAGTGTGGCGCGCGTGGCCCAGGTGGAATAAGGGTGCAGGCGCTCAACCTCGTCAAACTGCTTGGCCGCCTTTGCGTACTCGCCCACCTTCATGTGGTCCAAGCCCTTATTGTAAAGGGTGCCCACAGGGGTAGTGTCGTCGAATGAACCGGTATCCTTGTCACCGTCCGCGACGGGCGGTGCGGCCGGATCATTGCCCAACAAATCGTCCAGCTGTTTTTCAAGACCAGAGCAGCCGGCCAGAACGGAACACGCAATCAGCACTGCACAGAGCTTGCGTGCGGAAGTCGGCGCAAGAGACTTGAAGATCCCGAGCCGGCTGGCTGATTTGGTGCTATGCATAAGACTTCTCTTTTGCCCGTCTGGACTGGCGCTCAAAGCAACATATAGCGCCTATCCCAGCTTGCTTACACTTTACCTCAAACTTGAACGATCGCGATAGCCCTATCGCACGTCGTCCTTAACCTTTACGTGCTGGCCCCGGTACCAACCAATTCCGTTT
>JBCDIP010000209.1:0-5916 GCA_038748855.1 Pseudomonadota bacterium | reverse complement strand
TCCAGGGCTGCAATCTGGGCGGCGAGGCCATCGAGATCGTCTTTTGCATCGATCGTCTCGTCCACAGCGATAGAAACGCCCAGGTTTCGCGCATACTCGGAGAGCACCGGCCCGGAGGTGCTGTATTGCAGGGAGATGAACTGGCAATCATCGCGGGCCAGCAGAGGCTTCCACTGATCAACCGGAATGGTGCGGGCGGACTGCTTGAAACTGCTGGATGTGCCCCAGGAAAAGCCGATCAGCCGCTTGTCCCCATAAGCGTCCTTGTATTTCCGCCGCAAGCGGGCCACCCGATCGGGATCTGCGCACAGATAATCCCGCGGCTCCGTGTCAGGCTTTGCATCAGGAGCAAGTTGAGCGATGAGATTGGTGAGATAAGAGGTATGATCGGCCCGGCCCACAGCCGCGTTGATGGCGCCCGCATCATCGTGGGACAAGACGCTCAACCCCGGAAAGGAGCGGGCCAAAAGCTCATTGACCCGCGGATCACAGACAATGGTCACGTCATCGCATTCACCCAAGAGCTGGGTGTAGAGCCGGGCCACCTGGAACTCTTCGCCCAACCCCTGTTCGTTCAAGACCACAAGTGACTTGCCCCGCAACGTCTCGCCCTGCCAGGCGGGAAGGTCCTCGCTCAGATAGCTGAAGCGCTTTGGCCGCTTTCGCTTGGCGTAGAATGGCCAGGCCTCGTCAAAGCGACCGGTCCTGAGCAGCAAGATGCCGAGCGATGCGTTGGTATGCGCATCATCAGGCGTCAGCTCCAGAACCTTGCGATATTGCGCCTCCGCCTCATCAAACCGGCCTGTGTCCAGCAGAGTGGTTGCAAGATTTGAGCGATAGGAAGGGTTGTCAGGCTCAAGCCCGATCGCCTGGCGGGCCAAAGCTTCTGCCTCAGTGAGATCGTTCAGGCAGCCGCGCACCACACTCAGGTTGTTGAGCGCCCGCGCATAGTCCGGGTTTTCGGCCAGAATGTAACGGAATATGGCCTCAGCCTGGGGCCACATGCGCTTTTGGTGCAGCTCCCACGCCACGTGGGCAAGCTCGCGCAATCCAGCGCCAACCGGAACCTTGGAGACCGTCTGAGCCGGGGATGTGTAGTGTGTTGCCGTATCCATGAACGTTTGGCGCTGCGCCGTTCAGCGACCGCCTTTTCGGGGTGCCGGGTCTTAACCGGCGTGCCCGATCTTTTCAGGATCCAATGGATGCCCCACCAGGATCTCGCCCAGGGTGCCGATGGCGCCGTGCTTTTGGCCATCGAGCTCATAGGTCAGCGCACCGCCGTCCCGAGCAATAAGCACCAGGCCCTTGCGGTTCGGCACTTTGAATGCATCCCCGGACAGGAGCGTCTGGTTCAGGACAACATTGCCGTTCTTGTCTTCAATACGCACCCCAACCCGGGATTTGGCCGCAATTTTTAAGCGGGAATCTTTGTTCTTCGCGCCGTAGAGGCGACCGCCACTGGCGTTCTCTTGCGCCGGAGTGAGGTCAACCTGCTCAACCTTCTTGGCCTTTTCCGACTTTTTGGTCGATTGCACCTTCTGCGTGCCCACTTCCGGCGCGTCTGCCACATCCGCCACAGGATCAGTGGCCGTCTTGGCGATAAGCGCCGTCAGATCCCCCAAAGGCTCTTCGCTGGCCGCCAGCTTGACGGGTTCAGACTTCACCACGATCTTCTTTTCAACCTTGGGCAACTCAACGGCCTTGGCCGTGGGGATGGACCCGGTGATCAGCTGGTCAATCGGCACCTCACCGGCAAGTTCCTGCGTAGCCGGTGCGTCCGAGGATCCGGGGAACAGCGCAAAAGAGAGGCCGCCAAAGGCCACCACACAGGCAAACACCGCGCCGATCATGTGACCGGTGGCGATTTTCGGCAGCGGGAAACGGGAAATCATGCCGGTGCCGCCGAACATGGACGTTTGCGCTTCCGGCAGCTGTGGGGCTGCGCTGTGGGGCAGCAGTTTGCCGTAATGGGCGCACAAGGGACCCGGCTCCAGCTTCAGATAGTCCGCCAGGGCCCAGACCATATCCAGGGTTTGGCCGCGCTCAGGGAGCTTGTTCAGCCAGCCGCATTCCAGAGCCGTGATATGAGCGGGCTCAATCCGCGTGGCCAGAGCCAATTCAGCCAGGCTGATGCCGCGTTCATGGCGTTCATTGTGCAGCCACCAGCCGGCAATGGCCGCCGGACTGGCATTTTCTGACGGTTTGGCCAGGCGCGGACCTTCCATGGAAATGTCAATCTTCGGCATCGTGTCGGCGGAATCCACAACAACTGAACTCATCATCTTACTCGCGGGTTATGTTGAGCGCCTGGCATCCGCTGGGGGTGGAGAAAGCCGGGCCGGCGCGCAAACATGGTTTTCGATGCGTTAAACAATCGCGTAAAATGGTAAGTATTGAGTGAACGCGGCGGGGATTTCGCCGTTTTGTAGTGGTTTAGCCGTGCAGCTGAACACCGCTTTTGCCGGCAAACCGTACGATTTCTTCACGCAGGGAATGGTCTGCGTGGTCCAGCAGCGGCAAGATCGCCGCGCGCGCCTCGGCCAGATTGACCGACCGCAGCATGGTCTTCACGGGACCAATAGCCGCCGGCACCATGGACACCGACCGCACGCCAATGGCCATCAGGGCGAGGGCTTCCAGGGGCATGCCGGCAATCTCGCCACACACGGTGAGCGGCACATTGTGCTTGTCCGATTGCTCGACCACCTGCTTCATCAAGGTCAAAAAGGCAGGAGATAGCGCATCGTAACGCGCCGAAAGCTGAGGATTGCCGCGGTCATAGGCAAAGAGAAACTGCAGAAGATCGTTGGTGCCCACAGAAACAAAATCCACCATGGGCAAAAGCGCCGGCAACTGCCACACCAGAGCAGGAACCTCGATCATGGCCCCCACCCTCAACTCGGTGGGCGCTTCATGTCCGTGGCGGGTCAAAAAGGCGAACTCCTCATCCACCAGAGCCCGGGCCCGGCGGAACTCGTCCGCCTCTGCAACCATCGGGAACATGACCGACAACTTGCGCCCGCCTGCGGCCTTCAAAAAGGCCCTCAGCTGAAGTTTGAGCAAGGCAGGCCGGTCCAAAGACATGCGGATGGCGCGCCAACCCAGAGCGGGGTTCTCCTCCAAGCCATGATTGAGGTAAGGCAGGGTTTTGTCGGCCCCGATATCCAAGGTTCGGAACACCACGGGTTTGCTGCCGGCTGAATCCAGCACCGCGCGATAATACGACACCTGCTCGTCCATGCGCGGAAACGCAGAGGCGATCATGAACTGCAACTCTGTGCGGAAAAGGCCAATACCCTCCGCTCCTGCCCGCTCCAGATGCGGCAGGTCCATGAGCAGGCCCGCATTGATGTTCAGATTGATCTGAGTGCCGTCCTGGGTCACAGACGGCTCGCCTTTGAGGCGGGCATATTGCGCCTGGCGCTTGGCATAGAGCGAGACCTTCTCTCCATAGGCGTCTTCAATAGAGTGGAGAGGCCTCAGAAAGATCTCGCCGCTATCCCCGTCCACGATAATGGAATCACCCGTGTCCGCCAGGTTCAAGATGCCCTGGACCTGGCCCACCAGAGGAATGCCCAGCGCCCGCGCCACAATGGTGGCGTGGCTGTTGCCGCCGCCTTCCTGCAGCACCACGCCGCGCACCCGGTCGCGGTCATAGTCCAGCAGCTCAGCCGCGCCCATAGAGCGGGCCACCACAATGGCGTCCTTCGGCAGCTCACCGCCAGCGGCCGTCCCTGTGGTGCCGGTCAGAATGCGCAGAAGCCGGTTGGCCAGATCGTCCAGATCATGCAACCGCTCCTGAAGGTAAGGATCGCGCGAGCGCATCATGCGCGCCCTCGTGTCGGACTGTTCGCGCTCCACTGCAGCTTCTGCGGTCAGTCCGGTTTCCACGGCTTCCTGAAGGCGCCGCACCCAGCCGCGGTCATGGGCAAACATGCGGTATGCCTCCAGCACTTCACGGTGCTCGCCGCTGCGCGCCAGGTCAGGCGCTGTGATGATGGTGTCCACGCTCTCGCGCAGACGCTCCACACCGTGGGCCAGGCGCTCCTTCTCAGCCACAACATCTTCGGCAATCAGATTGGTGATGTGAATGCGTGGCCGGTGCAAAACAACGTGGCCAAGAGCGATGCCGCCGGAAAACGAAGCGCCCATGAGTTGGTGAGAACGGGTGTGGCCGAGATCGACCTCTTCAGCCTCACCCACCTCATCGAGCTCGCCGGAGGCCACCACTTCGGCCAGCACCATGGCCGTGGTCTGCATGGCCTCCACTTCTTCTTCAGAATAGTGCCGCTGGGTGCGGTTCTGAACCGTGAGAACCCCGAGGATCAAACCGCTGCGCAACACCGGCACACCGAGGAACGAGTGATAAATCTCCTCGCCCGTCTCCGGCAGATACTTAAAGGCTGGATGGGCCTGCGCATCAGGCAGATTGAGGGGCGAAGCATTAGCCGCAATGACACCCACCAGGCCTTCGCCAACACGCAGCTTGGTCTCGTGCAGTGCTTCGGGATTAAGACCTTCCGTGGCGTAGAGCTCAAGAAAACCACCCGGCCGCATCACATAGATCGAGCACACCTCGGCAACCATGTTGGAGGCGATCAATGTGGTGATCTTGTTCAGCCGCGTTTGCGCTGCTTCGGGCCCCGCCATAACCTCACGGAGGCGCCGAAGCAGTACGCGCGGGCCGACGTGGGTGGGTTGCATTGAGGCCTGATCCCTTTCTTGCTTCGCACCTTCCACAACTTGAGTGAATTAAGAGATGATGGGCTATTCGAGCAGTTTGACGGATAAAGAGTGGGAAATTATTGAACCCCTCCTACCTAAAAAAAAGAGAACAAAACCTCCAACTTGGAGTAAGAGAGAAATCTTAGACGGGGTTCTATATCAGCTAAAGAATGGCTGTAATTGGTGTGATTTGCCCAAGGATTTGCCTCCCTACTCAACTGTATTCTGGCATTACAAACAGTGGCGAGAACAGGGGATAATTGAGAACATCCGAGATGTTCTGCATGGACAAGTACGTCAACAGGTTAAAAAAAAGCGAAGTGGACGACCTTAATTATCATTGATTCACAAGCAGTAAAAAATACTTGTAACGCCAGTGTAGAGTCAAAGGGATTTTGCTTTTACAAAGCTACAAACGGGATTAAAAGGCATTTAGCAGTGGATACTTTGGGGTTTCCTTTTTTTACTCACTGCACCAAAGCTTCAGTTTCGGACGATGTTGGTTTAATTGAAATGCTTTCAGACAATATTGATTACTTTAAATCTAAACCTGTAAACATTCCCAAAATCACTATTCTTCTTGACAACGGGTACCACCCCGAAAAATTGGAGCAAGAGTTGAAAAAAATTTATCCCCAGATAATGACTAAGATTAGATTTAAATTATCACCGAAACCATCTAAACTTCAAAAAGAAGAAGAAGGTAAAACAGGTTTTGTTCCGGTCAAAGCAAGGTGGGTCATAGAAAGAACCAACTCCTGGATGGAAAGATGTAAAAGCTTGGTTAAAAATTTTGAAAGAACTCTATCTCATTCCACCGCCAAGCTGAACATGTGTTTTATCAGACTGATGCTTAAAAGACTCGCAACTAGTTAAATAGAACCCAAATGGGTTCTATAAGTTTCGTGTAGCTGCTAAAGCTGATGAAATTATGGAGAATTTTCAGGAGATGACCGAGGAGAAAATGTCTCACGATTTAAGTCAAATTCTTGAAGACATTACTATTTAGATAATTTAAAGTATTATTGTACTACTATAGATATTTTTAAGCTATGACCCTTGCTGTCACCGATAGAATCAAGACTTTCAAAGATTTAGAAACCAGTTTCAAAATAGAACAATCCCAAGACCCAGAATTTTTCAGTGAGTTAGATGAAAACTTCCAAGACCTGAGCCTGGAAGAAAAAACTG
>JBCDIP010000208.1:0-5935 GCA_038748855.1 Pseudomonadota bacterium | reverse complement strand
CCGCTTCAGCGCCGGTTTGCTTGCACGCCTCTACGATCTTGTCGATCACCAGATATGATTGTGTTGCTGGAGCTTCGCCGATATGCACGGCCTCATCAGCTTCGCGAACGTGCAAGGCCCGCGCATCAGCGCTTGAATAGACGGCTACAGTCTTGATGCCCATGACCCGGGCGGTTTTGATCACCCGGCAGGCAATTTCCCCACGATTGGCAATCAGAATCTTATTGAAAACAGGCACGCTCGCCCCACCTTTATGAACATAGTCGGCACAGATGATTATTGCGCGCCTTTTAGACCGGTAGCAAGACGGGGTAAACTGGTCAAAAGGTGAATCTCCTCCAGACAAGGAATACACTTATGAGTTCAACCATCGAACGGGGCCCCACCTCCTTAATTCTGGTGGATAAAGCCGCACGCTGGCTTTTGGAACAGGCACTGTTCGACGAGGACATTTCCACGATGCTCTGCGGGTGTTATGAGCGCCTTACGGCTGCGGGCATTCCAATCTCACGCGCGCACCTCGTACTGTCCATTCTCCATCCGCTTTACAGCTCCATTGGGATCACGTGGCGTCCCGACGAAGGAACAAGCGTGGAAGGGTATCAGCACTTTCTGGGCGATGAGATTCCAGAGGCGTTTCGCCGAAGCCCATATTACGTGCTTCGCAATCAGAACATCGAGTTCATCCGCCGCCGAATTGAGGGGCCGGACGTCGCGACAGAGTTCCCCATCTTGAACGAGTTGCGCGAACAGGGGAATACAGACTATCTGGCCTTCGGGCTGGCCTTCAACACAGAAGGCGGCAAAGGCGTCCTGGGCTCATGGTCCACGGATCGCCCGGGCGGCTTCACCGACAGTGAAATCGCCGCTCTGCTCAATTTGAACGACACCCTTGCGGTGGCCTGTAAAATGGCGGTCCAGCGGGAAGTCGCCAACAACGTGGTCACCACCTATCTTGGTCCGGACGCAGGTCATCGGGTTTTAAACGGCAATATCAAGCGCGGCGACGGGGAAACAACCCGTGCCGCCATTGTCTACGGCGACTTGCGGGGGTCTACGGCCATGGCAGATCAGGAAGGCCGGCAAGCTTATATCGACGCGCTGAACGATTTCTTCGATGCAACCGGATGTGCCATCGCTGCACAGGGCTGCGAAGTCTTGAGTTTTATCGGCGACGCCTTTCTGGCCGTTTATCCTTGCGGGCGAAACCGCAAAGAGAGCGTGGTGGCGACCCAATCGGCATTGGCCTCAGCGCGTGACGCCGTAACCCGTATGGAGGTCATCAATAAAGATCGAACGGGCTCGAACCTGGCAGCCCTGCGTTACGGTATGTCGTTGCACATAGGCAACGTCATGTTCGGAAATGTGGGAATGGCAGACCGGCTCGCATACTCGGTTTTCGGGTCAACCGTGAATGAAGCCGCGCGCCTTGAAGGTCTTACCAGCAAGTACCAACAGACCGTGGTCGGCAGCGCGAACTTTAAGGATTATGCGGGTGGAGACTGGTTGGAACTTGGCCGCGAAGAGCTAAAGGGCGTAGCACAGCCCATGGCCATCTACGCCCCAACACTCCAGTAAGTCTGTTTGGCTGGCTTATGCGACCTGGTCGATCAGCGGTTGCAGCGAGGGGTGAATGTCGGGGGATTCTTCTTTGACAAACGTCAGAAGAGCCCGTTCGTTGTCATCAAAATGGCCGTCCCGGCCGATGCGCTCCGACAGCCAAATCGCTTCATCCACCGTGATGCGCTCATTGACGGAAATCATTGCCTCATGTGCGCGCTGGCGGCGGTCATAGGCTTCTTCTGTGCCCGGTTTGGCCCTTAGTTCAGACCAAACGCCGCGCAAACCCTCAACCAACATTGAGCTGAATGCCCCACTAACCATTTCGCCGGTCAAGCCGCCGACACGGTGCGACCGATCTTCCACCCACTCTTCAAGCCGCATGGCTTCATCGCGGCTGGGGATGGAATAACCGTGTGCAGCCATAAGGTAGTTGGCAATCGCTTTCACAAAAAGATCGGACCAACCCGGATCATTATCCTCGTGCTTGACCGCATCGTTGAGGTCGAACAACATATCCGCCTCTTCTTTGGTCACCGCCGTGTGGCCTGCACCGCCTGCCGCATAGAGAGTGCGGCGCAAAAGGTCGACCTCGGCAGCACCAAGTACCCCGGCCTTCAGCTGGCCGCCGTTGCGCGTCAGTCCATCACCTTCCGCCACAGCCAGTTTGACCTCGTTGATCACATAGGCGGAAAGCACGGGCGGGATCATCTTGGACTTCTCGATGATCCTGATCAGCAGTTCCAGCTCCGTGCTGGTTTCAAGCCGCCCGTCCTCATCAATCTTATCGATGAGCCACGCCGCGTTGGCGACCGACATATATCCCTGCGGTTCAACCTGATCGACCAGATAGTCGCTCAAGGCGTCCACGAAAAACACGTTCCATTCCGGACAAACGTTTGCGCAATGAGAATCCAGGTAGAAAAGCTGTTCAGCCTCATCTTCCCCGATGTGACTGTCCTGATACATCTTGCGTCTGAGCTCTAGCACCACTTCAGGAGATATTCTGCCGCGCTGCGCAATTTCAGCGATTGGTTTGGTAATGGAAAGTGTCGACATTTGCTCCACCCAGGCCATGTTGGTCGATTCGTCTCGACCTTAGGGTAGAGCGGTTGCCATTTACCTAACGAAGCCCTTTAAATGGCTCCTATTCCACCAATCAGGCTCAGAGCGGGATGTTGTCGTGCTTCTTCCAGGGGTTCTCCATGGTCTTGTTGGCAAGCATGTTGAACGCCCGGGCGATGCGCCAGCGAGTGTTGCGCGGCAAGATGACTTCATCAATGTAACCGCGCTCTGCAGCCACAAACGGCGAGCAGAACCGGTCTTCATAGTTCTTGGTGTGCGCGGCAATCTTCTCAGCATCACCCAGATCCTTGCGGAAGATGATTTCCACCGCGCCCTTGGCGCCCATCACGGCAATCTCCGCGGAAGGCCAGGCATAGTTCACGTCACCGCGGATGTGCTTTGAGGACATAACGTCATACGCTCCGCCATAGGCTTTGCGCGTAATCACCGTCACCTTGGGAACGGTGGCTTCAGAATAGGCGAAGAGCAGCTTTGCCCCGTGCTTGATCAATCCGCCATACTCCTGATCGGTTCCAGGCAGGAAGCCTGGTACATCCACAAAGGTCAGCAGCGGGATTTCAAAGCAATCGCAAAACCGCACAAAACGTCCAGCTTTCCGGCTGGCGTCGCTGTCCAACACGCCGGCCAGCACCATCGGCTGATTGGCGATGACCCCAACAGACTTGCCCTCAACGCGCCCAAAACCGGTGATGATGTTTTTTGCGTGAGCTTCCTGGATCTCGAAGAAGTCTCCCTCATCCACCACCTTGGTGATCAACTCGTGCATGTCATAGGGCTGGTTCGGGTTGTCGGGAACGATGGTGTCCAGCGACGCTTCTACTCTGTTTGGATCGTCGAAACTCGGAATCTCCGGCACCGGCGCCACATTGGATGAGGGCAGGAAATCCACGAGACGGCGCATTTGAAGCAGCGCTTCCACATCGTTCTCGTAAGCCTTGTCCGCTATGGAAGACTTGGTGGCATGGACTGATGCGCCACCCAGTTCTTCGGCTGTCACGGTTTCGTTCGTGACGGTCTTCACCACATCCGGCCCTGTGACGAACATGTAACTTGTATCTTTCACCATGAAGATGAAATCCGTCATGGCAGGAGAATAGACATCGCCGCCCGCGCATGGGCCCATGATCACCGAAATCTGGGGGATCACGCCGGACGCCATCACGTTGCGGTAGAAAACCTCGCCGTAACCCCCAAGAGCTGCGACGCCTTCCTGAATTCGCGCGCCGCCGGCGTCGAAAATCCCGATGATTGGGGCCCGATTCCGCAGCGCCATATCCTGGATCTTCATGATCTTCTGCGCGTGCGTTTCAGAGAGAGAGCCGCCAAAAACGGTAAAATCCTTCGCAAAAACGTAGACAGTCCGGCCATTGACCGTGCCCCAGCCGGTCACGACACCGTCACCCGGGAAGGTCTGTTCCTCCATGCCGAAATCTGTACAGCGGTGCTGCACAAACATGTCGAACTCCTCAAACGAGTTCTCATCAAGCAGCAGATCAATCCGCTCGCGCGCCGTCAGCTTGCCCCGGCCGTGCTGCGCATCAATGCGCTTCTCCCCACCACCCAGTCGGGCTTCAGCACGCCTCGCTTCGAGTTGCTCGATAATATCCTGCATCGTGTCGTCCTCAATGATCCCAAGATCGTGTCTGTTCCTATAACACCCGTTTTCGGCTGCCGGTATCAGCAAAAAGGCAAACTGTCATTTCAACAGAGACAAGAACTTCAGCATCGCATCAAACTCCTGCTGTCTGCCCTTGCGCCGGGTTTGTTCTTCTTCGTCCTCGCCCCACTGCTCAATCTGCCAGTCTTCGTCCACATGCGCCAATGCCCAGATCTGCTCTCCTGGTACGTGTTGTTCACGGGCAGCCGCCGCCAAAATGGCCGATCCGGTGAGGGTCATCACATTGTGAAAGCCAGCGATGGTGAAGTCGTCAAGCCCGACAACAAATCTCCGAAACGCCCCCAAGCAGTCTTCAGACTGGCTTTGGTGAACAATACCCGCCGTAGGCGTGAAACGCGCACCGAGAGCCTCAGCTGCCCAATGAAGAATGGGATCCCATTGCTTTGATTGCCGGGCGACCAGCTCCACAGGCCCCTCTGCCCGGTAGCACAACAAGTCCGCATTGGCGTAATCGACAATCTCATCCACAATCCTCTGACGGCCCTCTCCAACCCTGTCCAGCGCGGTATTGCACAGCTTCGTCAACAGCATGGTGGCTGGATTGATATGCTCTTCTTGCGCCTCCCACTCCTCGGCCACCTCATCAGCCAAAGATCTTGTGGGCATGGACAACGCCTGCTTCAGCGGCGTTTTCACAGGCCGGCCATCAAGCACCAAGCCGTAGCCATTGGATTGCTCGACAAGCTCGACCTTCTTGTAGAAACGCTTAGCCAGCGGCCTATTATACACCGCTTGAGCGGCAATCTTTCTGGCCAGTTCCTGGGGATCTGTCCCATTGCCAGAGGCACTCATGCTATCTCTCCCTGGGACGACGCCTCCGCCCTCCAAATGACCTCAAGAGCTCCATGTAACTCACTAAAACTGCTCAGCAAAGCGTCAGGAGAACAGGAATGCAGATCTTCGGCAGAGTGATACCCCCAATCAACTCCAATTGCTGCCACCCCCGCCGCCTGCGCCATCTGTAGATCATAGACGGTATCGCCAATCATCAAGGTGTCCTCAGGCTCAGCACCAGCTTCGGCCATAGCCTGGTGGATCATGGCTGGATGCGGCTTGGATGGAGCATCATCGGCTGTTTGAAGCGTTACAAAGCACGCTTGAAGATCGTGTTCGGCCAGCACCCGCCGCACACCCCGCTGGGATTTGCCCGTTGCAATGCCCAAAACCACATCGGCCCGGTTTGATAAGATGCGAACGGTTTCACCCGCTCCGGCATACAAAGGTTCCTTGCGATCGGTGTTAGCCACCAATCGGCCGAATGACGTCTTATAGAGGCCGGCGAGGTGATGTTGATCAGCTTCTGCCGCATCCGGGATCAGAACCTGCATGGCTTCAAGAAGCGAAAGTCCAACGATTGAGAGTGTGTGCTGACGCGGTGGCGGCGTAAGCTGTGCTTCCAAAAAGGCCTGATCCATGGCTTGAACGATTAGGTCCTGGCTGTCTACCAGTGTCCCATCACAATCGAAAATCACCAGCTTGTGCCTGGCCATTACGGCAACTCCTCCACAATCTGATCGCCCGCCTGGGTGTCCAAGCCCAACAGGTTCCAGCTTTGCTGCATATGGTCTGGCAAGGGCGCAGAGATCTCCAAGACGCCACCATTTGGATGTG
>JBCDIP010000207.1:0-6006 GCA_038748855.1 Pseudomonadota bacterium | reverse complement strand
CCTCAGCTCTTCAATGTGATGAAGGGCGAGCTTTCTCTGGTGGGCCCGCGCCCGCACGCCACCCAGGCCAAGGCGGAAAACAAGCTCTATGGGGATGTGGTTGAGGGCTATTTTGCCCGCCACCGGGTGAAGCCCGGCATCACCGGCTGGGCCCAGGTGAACGGCTGGCGGGGCGAAACAGACACAAAACTTAAAATTTTACGCCGTTTAGAGCACGATCTTTACTATATCGAAAACTGGTCCGTCATATTTGATCTGTACATTTTGGCGCGCACACCGTTTGCGCTCTTCAAGACGGAACAGGCCTATTGACCAGCCTTGACGGCACTCAAGTCCCGCTTTCTCCTCACGCCGCCCCCGCGGCGCGGCGGTCTGCTATTGACTGGTCGGTGCTGCTCAACATTGCTGTGGCCTTCATGATGGGCTTGAGCTCGATCGTGGTGATCGAGCCGGCACCGTACGAATTTCTGTTCACGGTCGCGCTGTTGATCTTCCTGGTGGGCGGAGGCCGGATCCCGGTGATCCTGCTGCCCCTTCTCGTGCTCGCCGTGCTCTATTCGGCCGGCGGATTTTTCAGTTTGATGCCCCACCTGGACGACAAGAAAGCGGTCATCTTTACCCTCGTTTCGGCCTACTTGCTGATCACCGCGGTGTTCTTTGCCTGCTATGTGAGCGAGCAGACCGAGCGGCGCATGGTGATCATTCAAAACGGTTATATCTTTGCCGCCGTCATCGCCTCGGTGGCCGGCATTCTGGGCTATTTCAATGTGGCCGGATCCGGGGAGTTCTTCACCCTGCACGATCGGGCCTCCGGCACCACCAAGGACCCTAACGTGCTGGGCACCTTCCTGGTACCGCCCCTGGTGTTTGTGCTGTTGCGGTTCATCAAAGGCGGGCCGGCGGCCAGCCCCTTCACGCTGGTGCTGATCCTTCTGTTTTCCTGCACCATTCTGCTGTGCTTTTCGCGCGGTGCCTGGGCCAACACGGCCGGCTCGGTGGGCCTGTTGATGGTGCTCTTGTTTGTGGCCACCACATCGAACGCCTTGCGCTGGCGCGTGTTGATTTTGGGCACCGCCGCCATCCTGGCGCTCGCCGTGGGCCTCTCCATTGCCCTGTCGATAGATGGGGTGCGCGAAGCGTTTCTGGACCGGTTTGCCCTGCAAAAGGAATATGACCTTGGGGAGACCGGCCGGTTCGGCAACCAGATCCGCTCCATCCCCCTGCTGCTGGAGCGGCCGAACGGGCTTGGCCCTTTGCAGTTCGGCCCAATATTCGGCGAAGACCCGCACAACTCGTTCATCAACGCGTTTTCCTCCTATGGCTGGCTGGGCGGCATCAGTTATCTGGTGCTGATCCTCGCCACCTGGGTCATCGGCTGGCGCCTGGTGTTCATGCCCACCCCGTGGCAGACCACATCTATCGCCGTGTGGTGCCCCACCTTCTTCACCACGCTACAGGGCGTCCAGATCGACACGGACCATTGGCGTCACCTGTTCCTGCTGATCGGGCTCACCTGGGGCCTGTTCGCCGCCTCGATCAACTATCAGCGGCGCCATCGCCCCCACCTATCTCACAGTCAGTGATTGCAACTGAGGCAGCGGCAGGCCACAATAGAGGGCCTGGCGTGTTTTGAGCTTCGCGCCAAGCGCATTCACACTTTTGGAGATGATCAGGTGATCTCGAAGTTTTTCAGCTGGCTGGAGAACTGTACCGAGCCTTTTCCGGAGGCCGAGGCCCAAAAGCCGCCGACCACCTTCGCGGCGTTCATCATCTTCTATGCCAAACCCTTCTGGCCACTGATCCTGGCGAGCTCCACGTTCGCCACAGTGGTGGCCATCATCGAGGTGATGCTGTTCAGCTTTGTGGGCTCGCTGGTGGACTGGCTCACCTCCTCGGACCGGGACACCTTCTGGGAGACCCACAAGACCTTGCTGATCTGGATGAGCGTGCTCGTGCTCATCATTCTGCCGGTCTTGAAGCTCATCTACGAGGCGGTGGTGCACCAGGGTCTTCTCGGCAATTTCGCCATGCGCATCCGCTGGGACGCCCACCGCTACCTCTTGCGCCAGTCCATGGAGTTCTTCCAGAACGACCTGGCCGGCCGGGTGGCCACCAAGATGATGCAGACCGCGCTCGGGGTGCGCGATGTGGTGCTGAAGATCACCGAAGTGCTGCTCTATGTGGCGGTTTATTTCACCGCCGCGGTGGTGCTGTTCGCCACCAGCGATCTGCGCCTCACGGCCCCCATGATTGCCTGGCTCATCGCCTATATCGTGGTGCTGCGGTTTTTCGTGCCGCGCCTCAGCCGCGTTTCCATGGAGCAGGCCGATCACCGCTCGGTGGTCACCGGCCGGGTGGTGGACAGCTACTCCAACATTTCCACCGTGAAAATGTTTGCCAAGGCGGCGCGCGAAGATGCCTATATCCGCGAGGGCATGGAGGGCTTTCTGGACAACGTTTACCTGCAGATGCGCCTCTCCACCGTGCTCACGGTGACCCTCAACACCCTGAACAGCCTGCTTCTGTTTTCTGTTGCGGCAACCTCCATCTGGCTGTGGTCCATCGATGCGGTCACCACCGGTGCCATTGCGCTGGCCCTTGGCCTGGTGCTGCGCCTGCAGGGCATGTCCCAGTGGATCTTGTGGGAGGTCTGGACCCTGTTTGAGAATATCGGCGTGGTCCAGGACGGCATTCAGACCATCGCTATGGAGCGCAAGGTCGTGGATGTGTCCGGCGCCAAACCGCTCAAGGTGACGGACGGGGCCATCGCCTACGACCATATCGCGTTTAACTACGGCAAAGACCGCGAGGATGTGGGCCAAGGCGTGATCGAGCAGTTTTCGCTCTCCGTTAAGCCGGGCGAAAAGATCGGCCTTGTGGGCCGCTCCGGCGCGGGCAAATCCACCCTCGTCTCCCTTCTGCTCCGGTTCTACGACCTTGAGGATGGACACATCGCGATTGATGGCCAGGACATTGCGCAGATAACGCAAGAGAGCCTGCGCAGTCAGATTGGCATGGTGACGCAAGACACCTCCCTGCTCCACCGGTCGGTTCTGGACAACATCCGCTACGGCCGGCCCGATGCCCCCATGGACGCGGTGATCGCGGCTGCCCGCAAAGCGCAGGCGCATGAGTTTATCGAACAGCTGGAAGATGCCACCGGGCGCACCAGCTACGACGCCCATGTGGGCGAACGCGGCGTGAAGCTTTCCGGCGGCCAGCGACAGCGCATTGCCATTGCCCGGGTGCTGTTGAAGGACGCCCCCATTCTGATCCTGGATGAGGCCACCAGCGCGCTTGACAGCGAGGTGGAGGCCGCCATCCAGGACAGTCTGATGAGCCTCATGGAAGGCAAGACGGTGATCGCCAGTGCCCACCGGCTGTCCACGATTGCGGCGATGGACCGGCTTGTGGTGATGGACGCCGGCAAGATCATCGAAGACGGCACCCACGAAGAGCTTCTGGCCCGCGGCGGCCTTTATGCCGATCTGTGGGCGCGCCAGTCCGGCGGCTTTCTGGCAGAGGGCGAAGAGACCCTGCCCGGAGCGGCAGCCAGCTGAGACAAAGGCGCTAAAGGCCCGTTTGAGTGAGAATTTTCGGTTTTCCGCTGTCCCCGGCATGTCTGTTCCTCGTTCTTGTGTGAACAGAACAAATAGCGAACACGCGATCCAGAGTCAAGGACTATTTTCAAGATATTTTTCCACCATTTGGTGGCACCCAACCTCAGACCCACAAAATTGCCCCGCAAGGCGCACGAAATCTCCCGATTTTTGTGAGACGGTCGTACCCATGCGCCGGACGGTTCCGGCACCCGCCTCCCCCTCTGGCCCGGGGCTGAGCTTGGAGGCAAAGACCAGAGGACCTTGCGAGGTGGGAGATTTGAGGAAAGGAGACAGAAATGTTGAATTCCGCACACAAACTCACCCTTGCCCTTCTGCTGGCCGCAGCGCCCACCGCGCTCAGCGCCCAAACAGCGGAGACCACCCAGCCCACTGAGGCCCCTGTGGCCGAGGTTCAAACCAAGGACGATGCTGAAGAGCCGGCAAAGCCGGTTCAAGGCCAAATCACCTCACAGAGCGAGAATACGGTTCTGGCCAGCAACCTCATTGGTGCTGAGGTGAAATCGCCAGGCGATGAGACCATAGGCGAGATCAACGATGTGATCGTCACCACCGATGGCGCCGTTGAAGGCGTCGTGATCGGCGTGGGCGGCTTCTTAGGGATCGGCGAGAAGGACGTGGCCATTGAACTGGCGGCAATCTCGCTGGAGACCACCGAGAGCGGTCAGGCCACATTCGTGCTCAACGCCAGCCGGAAGGATCTGGAGGCCGCCCCTGGCTTCAAGACCGCCGAACAGCAGGTGGCCGAGAAACGCCTGGAGGATGCGGCCAAGCTGCAGGAGAACAGCCAAACCCAAGGCGTTGCCCCGCAGACCCCCTCGCAAAGCGACTAGAGGCCTGAAGGCTCAAGCGCTTAGCGGGTCGCTTGGAGCTTTTGCATAAAGACGACCGGGAGCGAGATTCCATTGCCAACATCCATGGAACCGCGCCCGGTCTCCTCATAGCCCATGGCGGCATAGAGGGGCACGGCGTTGATGTTCGCCCGGACGGTGAAGCGCTCATACCCAGCCTCCACCGCGCGCTGTTCCACCTCGGCCACCAGGCGCCGGCCCAGGCCCTGGCGGACTCGGGCCGGTGCAACGAACACCTTGCGGATGCGGGCAACTCCTGGCCCGGCGTCCTGCCAGCCGGCGGTGCCCACCAAAACCCCGTCTGGCGTTTCAGCCAGTTGCAGATTGGCTCCCTTCACCTCGCCCTCATAGTCGCCGGACGCGATATAGGCCAAGTGCCCGGCGATCTGCTCGCCGCTATGGTCTGCCTGCGCCAATTCGGCAAAAGACCGGATGTGCAACGCGCGCACGCGAATGAGATCGCTCTCAGCAAACGGGCGGAAGCGGATGTCCATGGTGAGCTCAGCTGAGTAACAGTGGGTCAAATGGGCATTTGGTGAGGTTTTCATAGCCGGTTTCAGTGACCAGAACCTGGTCTTCCAGCTTGATGCCCTCCTTGCCGCCCACCACGCCGATATAGGCTTCCACGCAGAGCATCATGCCGGCTTCCAGAACGCCCGGATAGGCGCGTTCTGCGTGGTCTTCGGGATACTTGATGGCCGGCCATTCATCGCAGATCCCCACCCCGTGAAACTTGGAGCCGTATTTCAGATCCACAAACTCTTCCTCCAACATGTGCCCGCCGAAGGTCAGCTCTTCAAAGGTGACGCCCGGTTTAACGAGCTCCATATTGGTCATGATGTGTTCATGCGCCACCGCGTGCAGGCGCTTCTGCTCGTTGGTGGGGATGCCGTCGCCAATGAACCAGGAGCGCGAGATATCCGCGCACATGCCATAGCAGCCGATCAGATCCGTATCCCACGCCACGATTTCGTTGTTCTGGATAATGCGGGGGCCGCATTCCTGGAACCAGGGATTGGTGCGCGGGCCTGAGGCCAAGATCCGGGTCTCGATCCACTCCCCGCCGCGGCGGATATTGGCCTTGTGCAACTCCGACCACACATCGTTTTCGGTGACCCCCGGTTCGCAGACGTCTCGCATTTCCGAAACCGACTGCTCGCAGGCGTGCATGGCGCAACGCATGGCTTTGATCTCATCAGGCCCCTTGATCGCGCGGGCCTTCTCGGTGAGCTCTTCGCCCTCCTCCACGACAATGCCAAGGCTCTCCAGAGCCCGCAATCCGGCAATCTGGATCTTATCGACCCCCAGCCGCCGGTTGCCGCCGGCCCGGGCGCGCAGAAGCTCATCAACCTGATCGGCGAACGCCTCGGCCTTCTCCTCGGTTCTGTCGCCTGTGGCGAAGTAGAAGAATGAGGCGCCGGCCCGCACCTCGCTGACCAGCGGGTTATAGTCTGACAGAAACTTCAGGCCCCCATATTCCCAAAGCACCATGTGCCCATCGGCGGTGACCATAACCGCGCGGAACGGGTTGTGGG
>JBCDIP010000206.1:0-6024 GCA_038748855.1 Pseudomonadota bacterium | reverse complement strand
CGAAGGCATGTTCTCAGGTCCTCCCAAGTCTCAGAGTTAGTGGCATTATAGGGTTCGGCCACAGTGTCAGCAATGTTGGGGTCAGAGCGGTTCAATCAGAGCTAAGTCTAACGCGGCCCAGGCTTTCACGGACCACATAGCGCTTGTTCTCCACCTCAATCACCGGCACCTGGCCGGTTCTCTTGAAGGCGGTGTAGGCCGGCGTCAGGTCGTTCCAGAACCCGATCCACTTGGAGCCCTGATGGCGCTCAAGGTTCTCAGCGTTCATGCGGAACGGGAAGATGTGGACGGGCACCATGGTCTGCCCATGATTGAGGGCGGCTTCCACCAGCGGGTAGATCATGGAGATCCCCCGGTTGGTCATGGCGTAACAGCCGATGGACACACAGTCGCCGTGCACCATCAGATAAGATCCGGTGCGCCCGTGGGCCCGGTCAAAACTGTTGGGAAAGCCGAGATTGAAGGACAGGTGAAACCTGCTGTTCGGGTTCAGACTGCCGAGGGAGACCTGGTAAAACCCTTCCGGAGACTGCTTGTCCCCCTCTTTCAGCTTTGGGCCCAGTGCGCCGGACCAGTAGCAAATCTCAAAGTCGCGGAAATGCACCCAAGTCCCTTCGCGCTTCATCCAGAGCTCAAGCACGGATTCTTCCTTGAAGATGCGGATGAACACGGGCGATCCGCTCTTCAGGCCGCTCTCCTTGAGCTGAGTGTGAAGAGCCTCCTTCACCGCAGCCGTCTTGGCCGGGTTCGCACCCACGCCGGCAAGCGAGGGCACCAGAACCACCCAGACGGCCGTGACCGCGGTGGCCGCCAGCATCAGATAGAGCAGTCTGTAAACCGCGGAGCTCATGGTTCTAAGGAACGTCATCATGATGGCAATATAACGGAGAAATTGGGGCTTGTAGAGGTCATGCCTGATCGGCTAGCGTGCGCATCGCTCCTGGATGGTCCAGGGGCAAACTGTTCTCAGGGCGGGGTGAAATTCCCCACCGGCGGTAAGCGCGAGAGGTTTCGTGCAAGCCCGCGAGCGCCAGCTGGAGACCTCCGGCTGGGTCAGCAGATCCGGTGCAACTCCGGAGCCGACGGTTAAAGTCCGGATGGAAGAGAACAATCTGATGCGCCCGGCCGCTTTGTGTCTGGTGCGCCTCCGGTTGAACGCCCTGATTCACGTCAAACGGAGACATGACATGGATCAGACCCCCCAAAACACCAAAGCCAAAATCGCCCTTATCCAGGCCTCCTGGCATTTTCAGATCGTCGACAAGGCCCGCCTTGGCCTCATGGACGAGCTCGCCCAGAATGGCTGGCCCGAGGGCGCCGTTGAGATCTTCAAAGTGCCCGGCGCCTTCGACATCCCGCTGCTCGCCAAACGGCTGGCGAAGATGGGCACCTACCAGGCCATCGTTGCCTCTGGCTTTGTGGTGGACGGCGGCATCTACCGCCACGATTTTGTGGCCTCCACCGTCATCGATGCCCTGATGCAGGTGCAGCTTGAAACGGACGCGCCGGTGATTTCCGCCGTGCTCACGCCGCATCAGTTCCAGGAAACCGGCGAGCACATTGCCTTTTTTGAGGACCATTTCGTCACCAAGGGCAAGGAAGCCGCACGGGCAGTGATGATGATCACGGGCACCTTTGCAGAACTTCAGGCCGCCTGAGGAGATTGCGCCGGCCCCGCCCCCTGCTCTAAGAAAAAGGCATGGAGGACGGGGCTCTCTTTGCGGCGATCATCGCCACTTTTCTCTTGGCCGGCACGGTCAAGGGCGTGATCGGGCTCGGGCTGCCCACGGTCAGCCTGGGCCTGCTAACGGTGGCGGCAGACCTGCCCACGGCCATGGCGCTGCTGTTGATCCCCTCGTTCGTCACCAACCTTTGGCAGGCCGTTGTGGGCGGCAAGTTGCGGGAACTCTTGAGCCGAACCTGGCCCTTTCTGCTTCTGGCGACGCTCACCGTCTGGCTGGGCGCCTGGGCGCTGACCCAGGTTGATCTCACTTATCTCTCCGCTCTCCTGGGGCTCTTGCTCGTGGCCTATGCAGTGATCTCGCTGGCGGGCCTGCGCCTCACCGTGACGCCCGGCCAGGAGGTCTGGGCCGGCCCGCTGACCGGCGCGGTGAACGGGGTGCTGACCGGCATGACCGGCTCCTTTGTGGTGCCCGGCGTCATGTACCTGCAAGCCATCGGACTTCCCCGCGACATGCTCATCCAGGCCATGGGGGTCCTCTTCACGCTCTCCACTCTCGCCCTGGCCTATGCCCTTCAGAGCAATCAATTGCTCACCGCAGAGAAGGGCCTTTTGTCCCTGGCCGGCCTGGTGCCGGCGCTGGTGGGCATGGTGGTGGGCCAGAAGATCCGCGCCCACCTTCCCGAATCAACGTTCCGCCGGATCTTCTTTTCCGCGCTGCTGCTGCTGGGGGTCTATATCTGCGGCACCGCTACGATGGGCCCGTAGCGAGCTGCGCCAGGAGATCTTCCGGCGCCTCACACAGCACCCGCGCTCCGGCCTCCGACAGTTCCTCTGAACTCCCATAGCCATACAGAACCCCGATCGCGTCCAGGCCATTGTTGCGCGCGCCGATAACATCATGGCGCCGGTCGCCGATCATCACAGTCGCGGACGCATCCAACTCAGACCGGGACAGGACCCAGGCCAGCAGCTCGGTCTTATCGGCCCGCGTACCATCCAGCTCAGATCCATAGATATGCTCAAAAAAGCCATTGAGCTCGAAATGCTCCAGGATCCGCGTGGCATAGACCGTGGGCTTGCTGGTGGCCACAAACAGGCGGCGATCTTCTCCCTTGAGAGCTTCCAGCACGTTGCGAATCCCCGGATAGACCGCGTTCTCAAAGAGCCCCACATCCCCAAATCTCTCACGGTAGAGCGCCAGCGCCTCTGGCGCCTTGTCGCCCACCAACTGCTCAAAACTGCCCAGCAAGGGCGGGCCGATGCACCAAGTCAGTTCCTCATCGCTGTCTGGTTGCGGCGCCCCCAGCCTCTCCAGCGCATAGCGGATACAGCCGATAATGCCCTCTTTGGGGTCGGTCAGGGTGCCGTCCAGGTCAAAGCAGATCGCGCTCATGCACAAATATCTGTCAGCTTGGAGAGATCCACATTCCCTCCGCACATGACCACGCCCACCCGCTCGCCGGGTTCAGGCGTGTAGGCCCCGTGGATCAGCGCGGCCAGGGCCGCCGCCCCGCCGGGTTCTGAGGCGAGACGCAGGTTTTGCCAGCACCACTTCTGTGTGGCCGTGATCGCCTCATCGCTCACCAGCGCCACATGGTCTACATAGCTCTGAGCAATCGGGAACATGATATCTCCCGCAGAACTGGCCCCCAGACTGTCCGCCGCAACCCCTTCCGGGGTGACCGGCACGGGCGCTCCAGCCGCAAGCGCTGCATGGAGGCAGCAGGAGGTTTCCGGCTCAACGCCGACAATCTTGGTGCGGCCTTGGTACCAGCAGGCCACGCCGCCAATGAAGCCGCCTCCACCCACCGCGATCAGCACCGTGTCCAGATCGGGCGCCTGGTCTTCAAGCTCCAGCCCCAGTGTGCCCTGGCCCTCCAGGGTGGAGATCTGGTTATAGGCATGGATCGTCATGGCGCCCGACTTGGCCAGATAGTCTTCGCTGGCCGCCAGTGCATTCGCATAGCGCGCGCCGGTCACGTGTACCTGTGCGCCGCAGGATCTGATCATGTTGATCTTCGCCGGTGAAGCGATTTCCGGCACGAAGATGTTGGCCGGATGACCCAGCGCACTCGCCGCATAGGCCACCGCCGCCCCATGAGTGCCGCCGGAAGCCGCCACCACACCGGCGGCAGGCACATCAGCGCCGAGGAGACTGTTGAAGGCACCGCGCGGCTTGAACGATCCGGCGTGCTGCAGATACTCGAGCTTCAGCACCAGATCCCGGTCGTGACCGACCGCTCGGCCTTCCAGCGCCATAACAGGAGTGCGGCGAACATGGCCGCTGATGCGGGCGTAAGCGGCTTCAATCGCCGCTTGGGTGATGTGCTCAGGCATTGATTTCCATTCTTAAACCCCGGCTATCGCGCACCGGGTCTTGTGGCAGGGTCACGTGTTCTCCCCGAAATATGCGCATCGCGCTCCAGGCGCAAGCGCAGGCGTCCAGAATATCATCTTCCCCAACCTTGGATTTCGGCCAAGCACCGGTCTGAAGGCGGTCAATGGGAAAGCCATTCTGGCGCAAAAGAGCGCGGCGGAACGCCAGCCCTTCGGGGTTGGCGCGGCTCTTGATCTTCTTGGCAAGAGGTAGTGGCGTCTCAGCGTTCAAGGCCCAGAAGGCAAGCTCCGGGTGCACTTCAAAGACGCGTGCCTGCATGTCTGGCGTGATCAGGCCATCAATCTCCCTGATCTTCGGCAGCAGGTTAAAGCACTGCTTGGAGACTTTCTTCGGCGGATCAGAATGCTGGAGATTGACGTCACAAGAGCGCCGGTAGTCGACTTCCATGGCCGCGGCCCGGGACGGCACGGCAAACACCGAGGATTGCCTTTGGCCCAGCCTTTGCCGCGCCAGGCTCTCGCAGGCCCGCCCCGCCAGATCCGGCAGCCCGATGGGCATATCCACGGCAATAACGTCCGCCTGGCTTTGCAGAAGCGATGAAAAGCTCTCATAAAGCTCCGCCCGCGCCGTCTCCCCACCATCCCAGTGCACCGCCACCCAGCCGCCAGGACAGCCGTCCACACCCGTCACATGAAAGGCCGGGAAGGTCTCGGTAAAGAGCACGCTCCACGTCAAAACCTCCCCGCCCACACTGCGCTGGATGACCGCCTTCAGCCGGTCGCAAGCGGACGCGAACGCCACCTCATAAGGGCGTGCCGACACCAGCCCGTCCATGAGAAGCGCCGCAAACAGATCGCCCGTCCCGTTGGGCACGCCACTGTAGCGCTCTGAGCGCCTCTCAAGTGCCCTGCCCGCCTTGATCAACAGGTTGGCAATGTGCCCGCCATCTGTCGCCGCGGAGGTCACTGCCACCACGGGCGGAGCCAGCTGTTCGGCCAGCAAAAGCGCATCCTCGCCCCCTGCCCCGCTTAGCCACTCAAGCTCAAAGCGATTGGGCGTCGCCACATCCGCCAGGCCGGCAAGATCTGATTTGATGGCCCCGGCGGCCCGTTCGTCGATATAGAGCCCCTTATCCTCATCCCCCATCACCGGATCGCATAGGTACACCAACTCAGGGCTCGCCTCTTTCGCCCGGCGCACAGCCGCCGCGGCCGCTTGCACATGGGCCTCAGAAGGCAGATATCCCGTCAGCACCCCATCAAGGCGAGCGAGCTGTCCATCGGCGGCAAGAGCATCCACGAACCGGGTGATCATTTCCGCTGGAACATCCTGGCGGTCCAGCGTCCCCAAGCCCGGGCGCACGGAAAGCTGAATGGTGGGCAGGGACCACACTTCATGGCCCAGCGCTTCCAGCACCGGCACTGCGATCGCATTGCCCACCCGGCCCCGCGCCACCAAAGAGGAAATGGAAAGAATACGGCCCATCGGCCTGATTATAGGAGGTTCGCGCGCGCTGGAAACCGGCAATCAGCCCTCGCCCACATGCACCCAAAGTTTGCTTGGCTTGCTGCGGTGCACCATATATGGTGCGCGGCGAAATTGTGATACTACGACGGACCCCCCTATGACCGGTTCCATTCGCCCGCGCCGCAGCGTGCTTTACATGCCGGG
The DNA here is from genome assembly GCA_038748855.1 of Pseudomonadota bacterium. GTDB lineage: Bacteria > Pseudomonadota > Alphaproteobacteria > Rhizobiales > CAJQND01 > JAAEUE01. The sequence continues at coordinate 331 of JBCDIP010000206.1, read as the reverse complement.
CATCAACCAGCGTGCCCTGGAGAAGGCCAAGAGTTTGGCCGCAGACAGCCTGATCCTCGAACTTGAAGACTCAGTTGCCCCCGATGCAAAGGCAGACGCTCGCGATCTGGTGTGCGCTGCGGTGAAAGCCGGCGGCTATGGTGGGCGGGAAGTGATCATCCGCATCAACGGCCTGGACTCAGACTGGGGCCAGGACGACCTCGCCGCGGCTGCCACATCCGGCGCTGACGGCATCCTCATCCCCAAGGTTGGATCCGCAGAGGCCCTGAAAGCCGTCGCCGCCGCTCTGAAAGACGCTAAAGCGCCGGCTAGCTTACAAATTTGGGCCATG
>JBCDIP010000205.1:0-6041 GCA_038748855.1 Pseudomonadota bacterium | reverse complement strand
CGGGGCAGATCATCGTGAATGTCCAGCCAGGGCATGGCGCTCTCCACCCCCAAATGATAGGTGGGCGGAAACATCTCCGGCTCATCCAAAGTCGCGGTGAAGAGCATAATCCACTCCGTCCACAGCCCCACGGTACCCCGATAGGCCAGCGACGTGCCGCATTCTGAGCAAAAGCCCCGTTCAGCTATGCTTGAAGAGCGGTACCATTTGGGCGCGCCCTTGGTGAAGGTGATCGTGCTGGTCCTAAAGGTCGTGCCGCCAATCACCGGAGCGCCAGAGAACTTTTGGCAAATGCGGCACTGACACAGCATGGACCCAAAAGCCTTCTCGTTGGCTTCATAACGCACCTCCCCACACAAGCAGCCCCCCGTCGTTCGAGAGGCTGTCTTCCCCGGCATATCGATAAACGGCCTGAACGCTTGGGGACGCTCACTGCTCTCCTGGCCCGAATTGTGATGATAAACCCGCAACGGCTTGGCGATGTTCTTGAACTCATGGGCTCCAATATCAGAGAAAAGATTGCCAAACTCCGCCTCAATATGGCCGAACACCATGCTGGAGACACAGACACCATCGGGCTCTGCAATATCCTGCAACCGGGCGGCAATGTTCACCCCGTCACCGAAGATGTCACCATCCTGGACAATCACCTCTCCCAGATTAATGCCGATGCGCCAGCGGATTTGCTGGTCCTGCGCAATGCCCTCATTGCGCTTGACTGTGCTGCGCTGCAGATCAAGGGCGCAGCCAACCGCCTCGCTGACACTCTGGAACTCCACCAAGATCCCATCGCCCATGCGTTTCACAACACGCCCCTGGTGCTGACCGATGGTGGGATCCAGCAGGGCAAACCGGTGCTCCTGCAGCGCCTGAAGGGTTGCTGTCTCGTCTGCCCCCATCATGCGGCTATAGCCGGCCACATCCGCCATGAAGATCGCAGCGAGCCGCCGTTCCACTGTTTGATTGGCCATGGTGGTCACCTCACTCAGCTCCCCCGGCCATGAGGTCAAGCTTAGTGTCTTTGCAGAAGTGTGTCCAACTGTGCCAAGGTGCGCCCATGCTGGAGACCCTCCAAATTGACGGCCTGACCGTAACGCCTCTCACAAGCGCGATCGGAGCGGAAGTGGAAGGTGCAGACCTGACAGAACCATTGAGTTCAGAGGTGGCTGAAGAACTGCGCGCGCTCCTTGCCCGCCATCACGTGCTGTTCTTCCGCGCCCAACATCTGGATCTTGACCAGCAAAAGCGCTTAACGGAAGGCTTCGGCCCCCTCCTCACCCTGCCCTATGTGACGCCGATGGAGGGCGAGCCCCAGGTGATCCGGGTCTTTAAGGGCGCCGAGGAGCGCGGCGGGGTGTTCGGCGGGGACTGGCACACCGATTTCAGCTTCCTAGAGCGCCCACCCGCCGGTTCAGTGCTGAGCGCCCACACGGTTCCGCCCACCGGCGGCGACACCTTATGGGTGAGCCAGGCCGCCGCGTGGGACGCTTTGCCGGTCCCTTTACAGGAGCTGCTCTCCGGCCGAGACGCGGTGCATGTGGGAAAGCCTTACGGGGTAAAGTGGGCGCCGCCCCTGGACACCCAAACCGGGGCTGGCATGAAGATGGCCCGCGGCGATCCCACCGCCGATGAAGACCGGCTGCATCCGGCCGTGCTGCGCCATCCGCTGACCGGGCGGCAGATGCTGTTTCTCAACCCCACTTATGTGGTGCGGCTGGATGGGATGAGCGAAGAGGAGAGCAGGCCCATTCTGGACGCCGTACAGCGCCATGCGATCAGACCGGAATTCACCTGCCGCTTCCGCTGGTCGCCGGGCACGGTGGCGGTGTGGGACAATCTTGCCACCCAGCATTATGCGGTGAACGATTATCAGGGCTTTGAGCGGCTGATGTATCGGACAACGTTTGGGGGGATGAGCCCGCGGGAGATGGCGGTTTAATCCCGCGTCCTTGCGAACGCGAGGACCTTCTCAGCCAAGGGAAAGATGAGAGCTATGGGCCCTCGCGTGCGCAAGGGCGCAGGACCGCTCCTAACTGAACTTCACCTTCAAAATCTCATACGACTTCCCGCCGCCAGGCGTGTTCACTTCCACGCTGTCGCCAACCGTCTTGCCGATCAGCGCCCGGGCGATGGGTGAGGTGATGGAGATCCGGCCCGCCTTCACATCGGCTTCTTGCTCGCCGACGATCTGGTACACAGATTCCTCGTCCGTATCTTCATCCACCAGCGTCACATGAGCACCGAACTTCACGGTCTTGCCGGAAAGCTGGCTCACATCGATCACGTCGGCACGCGACAGAATATCTTCCAGCTCGGCAATCCGGGCTTCGTTCAGACCCTGCTGCTCCTTGGCGGCATGATATTCGGCATTTTCCGACAGATCGCCATGTTCGCGCGCTTCAGAGATCGCCTTGATGATCCGCTGACGCTCCGTGGTCTTCAGGTTTCTCACTTCGTCCTGAATGGCGGCATGGCCGCCTGATGTCATTGGCACTTTATCCATCGTCTCTATCGTCCAGTTCTGTCAGTCCTGCTCTCTCCGTAGTGACCCTCGTCACCCGGCAGTAGGATTGAAAAATGGGATAAACCTCTGTCCAGCCAGCAACTATGCTCAAAAATTCAACAGTCTGCAAGCCATCGCGGCACCTATTGTAAACCCCCAATTTTGGCGCTTATGCCGCCGCTCCGCGCGCGCCTCCGGCGCCTACATAGTCTTGCAGAGGCGCAACTTCAAGTGTGCCCGCCTTATAGGCCGCAATCGCATCGGCCGCCGCCACCGCGCCGGCCAGCGTGGTGTAATAAGGGATCTTGTTCAGCAAGGCCGCGCGGCGCAGAGATTTTGAATCTTCTTGGGCAGACGTGCCCTCCGTGGTGTTGCTCACCAGCTGAACCTCGCCGTTGACCATGGCATCCACTATATGGGGCCGGCCTTCCAGCACCTTGTTGATGCGGGCGCACTCAACCCCTTGGGCCTGGAGCTCGCGCATGGTGCCTCCGGTGGCGATCAGCTTGAAGCCGGACGCCGCCAGAGTGCGCGCGGCGTCCACCACACCTTGCTTGTCGTCATCCTTCACCGAAATGAACACCACCCCTTCTGTGGGCACCTTTGTGCCGCCGCCCAGCTGGCTCTTGGCAAAGGCCATGGCGTAATTGCGGTCAATACCCATCACTTCCCCGGTAGAGCGCATTTCGGGGCCAAGCAGAATGTCCACACCCGGGAACCGGGCAAACGGGAACACCGCCTCTTTCACCGCAATATGGCCATTGGTGCTGTTGGAGAGGGTGAAGCTGGAGAGCTTCTCACCCGCCATCACCCGGGCGGCAATCTTGGCAATCGGCGCGCCGATCACCTTGGCCACAAACGGCACAGTGCGCGACGCCCTGGGGTTCACCTCCAGGATATAGATGGTGCCGTCCTTGATGGCATATTGCACGTTCATCAGGCCCACCACGTTGAGCGCCAGGGCCAGCTTCTTGGTCTGCTGCTCCAGCTCAGCCAACATAGCCGCATCAAACGAGCGCGGCGGCAGGGAACACGCACTGTCGCCGGAATGGACGCCAGCCTCTTCGATATGCTCCATGATCCCGCAGATGAACACGTCTTCCCCGTCGCACAGAGCGTCCACGTCCACCTCAACCGCGTTGCGCAGGTAACTGTCGATCAAAACCGGGCTGGAGCCGGAGACCACCACGGCTTCATTAATGTAGCGCTCAAGGCTCGCGCGCTCATGGACGATTTCCATGGCCCGGCCACCCAAAACGTAGGATGGGCGGATCACCACCGGATAACCGATATTCTCGGCGATCTCGATCGCCTGCTCGCCTGAGGAGGCAATGCCATTGTTCGGTTGGGTCAGGCCCAAGCTTTCCAGAAGAGCCTTGAAGCGGTCCCGGTCTTCCGCCAGATCAATGGCATCGGGCGAGGTGCCGAGAATGGGCACACCGGCCGCCTCGAGCTCTGCAGCCAGTTTCAGGGGCGTTTGCCCGCCGAATTGCACGATCACACCCCTCAGGCTGCCCGCCTGCTGCTCCACCCGGATGAGCTCCAGCACGTCCTCAGAGGTGAGCGGCTCAAAGTAAAGCCGGTCAGAGGTGTCATAGTCGGTGGAAACCGTCTCCGGGTTGCAGTTGACCATGATGGATTCGATCGCCGCCGGCAGGGCCTCCGCCAAGGCAAAGGCCGCGTGACAGCAGCAATAGTCGAACTCAATGCCCTGACCGATCCGGTTGGGCCCACCGCCCAGAATGATCACCTTCTCCCGGCCGGAGGGCTCTGCCTCATCGGCCCCTTCGCCGGAAATTCCGGTCTCATAGGTTGAGTACATATACGCCGTGGGCGAGGCGAATTCGGCCGCGCAGGTGTCAATCCGCTTGAAGACGGGATGAACCGCCAGCTCAGCGCGCGCCGCCCGGACCTCACGCTCGCTGAGGCCCGAAAGCGTGGCCAGGCGCTCATCGGAGAACCCGGCCGCTTTGAGCGCCCGCATATTGTAGGAGTCTTTGGGCAGCCCGTGGGCGCGCACCCGTGCTTCTAAGTCCAGGATCTCTTCGATCCGCGACAGGAACCAGGGATCGATCTTGCACGCCTTATAGACGTCTTCCGCACTGGTGCCCGTACGCAGGGCCTGGGCCACTTTCAAGATCCTGGTCGGCGTGGGCCGGCCAAGGGCCGCGCGTATGGCGTTGCGGTTCTCGTTCTCGTCCTCGCCGTAGCCCTCAATCTCCACCTCATCGAGGCCGGAGAGGCCAATCTCCATGCCGCGGAGCGCCTTCTGGAAGCTCTCCTGGAAGGTCCGGCCAATAGCCATCACCTCACCCACCGACTTCATGGAGGTGGAGAGATAAGGCTCAGCGCCTGGAAACTTCTCAAAGGCAAAGCGCGGAATTTTTGTAACCACATAATCAATGGTCGGCTCAAACGAGGCCGGCGTGGCGCCGCCGGTAATATCGTTCTCCAGCTCATCAAGCGTGTAGCCAACCGCCAGCTTCGCCGCCACCTTGGCGATGGGGAAACCGGTGGCCTTGGACGCCAGGGCCGAGGAGCGCGAAACCCTCGGGTTCATCTCGATCACAACCAGGCGGCCATCTTCCGGGTTCACCGCAAACTGGACGTTCGAGCCGCCCGTCTCCACCCCAATTTCGCGCAGGACCGCAATCGAGGCGTTGCGCATCATCTGGTATTCTTTGTCGGTGAGGGTCAGCGCGGGGGCGACGGTGATGGAATCGCCCGTATGGACCCCCATGGGATCGATGTTCTCGATCGAGCAGATGATGATGCAGTTGTCGTCCATATCGCGGACGACCTCCATCTCAAACTCTTTCCAGCCCAGAACGCTCTCTTCCACCAGCACCTCATGGGTGGGTGAAGCCTCAATGCCGCCGAGCACGAGGTCGTAGAGCTCTTCCAAAGTGTAGGCGATGCCTCCGCCCAAGCCGCCAAGCGTAAAAGACGGGCGCACAATGGCCGGAAGGCCGGTATGATTGTGGGCCTCAAGGGCCTGGATCTGGGCGGTGAGACGGATTTCCTCGCGCCGGCCGACTTCCCCTTGGTCCCATTCCAGGCGGGCGGCCTCACGCGCTTCTTCCGTTTTGGCGCCGGCCATGAGGGTCTCATAGGCCTGCTCGTTCTTGCGCTTAAGCTCTGATGTGTTGACGAAGGCAGAGCGCGGGGTGGCAAGCCCGATCTTGTGCATGGCCTGGCGGAACAGATCCCGGTCCTCGGCCTTGTCGATCACATGCGCCTTGGCGCCGATCATCTCCACACCGAACTTCTCCAAAACCCCTTGTTTATTAAGGGTCAGGGCGCAGTTGAGGGCCGTTTGCCCGCCCATGGTGGGCAAAACAGCGTCCGGGCGCTCGCGCTCAATGATCTTCGCAACCACTTCCGGCGTAATCGGCTCCACATACGTGGCATCCGCCAGATCCGGATCGGTCATGATCGTGGCCGGGTTGGAGTTCACCAGAATGATCCGGTAACCCTCTTGTTTCAGGGCTTTGCAGGCCTGGGTTCCGGAATAATCAAACTCACAGGCCTGGCCGAT
>JBCDIP010000204.1:0-6050 GCA_038748855.1 Pseudomonadota bacterium | reverse complement strand
GCTCAACGCCCTGACCGGTTTCATCGATGAAGAAGAGCGGGTCATCACCTGCGAAGACGCCGCGGAACTTCAGCTGCAGCAGCCTCACGTGGTGCGCCTTGAAACCCGCCCGCCGAACTTGGAAGGCGAGGGCGCCATCACCATGCGCGACTTGGTGAAGAACTGTCTGCGGATGCGTCCTCGCCTTCCAAGTTCGGCGGGCGGGTTTCAAGGCGCACCACGTGAGGCTGCTGCAGCTGAAGTTCCGCGGCGTCTTCGCAGGTGATGACCCGCTCTTCTTCATCGATGAAACCGGTCAGGGCGTTGAGCAACGTGGTCTTACCAGAACCGGTACCGCCGGAGATCAGCGTATTGCAGCGAACCCGGCCGATAATGGAGAGGATCTTGGCCCCTTCAGGCGTGATGGACTTGAAGTCCACCAGGTTTGCCAGGCGCAGGCGATCCTTCTTAAACTTACGAATGGTGAGCGCAGGGCCGTCGATCGAGAGCGGCGGTGCGATCACGTTCACACGAGAGCCATCGGGCAGGCGCGCGTCACAAATCGGGCTTGCTTCATCAACGCGCCGGCCAACCTGGCTCACGATGCGCTGACAGATGTTCATTAGCTGCTGGTTATCGCGGAAGCGGATCCCGGTGGTCTCCATCTTCCCGTCCACCTCGATGTAGGTGGTGTCAGCGCCGTTGACCATGATATCGGCGATGTCGTCGCGCGCCAAAAGCGGCTCCAACGGGCCATAGCCCAGAACATCGTTACAGATATCTTCGAGCAGTTCTTCCTGCTCGGCAATCGACATGACCACGTCTTTGAGCGCGATGATCTCGTTGACGATATCGCGGATCTCGTCGCGCGCAGCGTCCCGGTCCAGCTGGGACAGCTGGGTCAGGTCGATGGCGTCGATCAGGGCGTTAAAGATCGTCGTCTTAATGTCGTAATAGTCGTCAGACCGCTGCTTGGTGGACGACTTCTTCGGCTCAGGCTGCTGAGCCGGCATCATTTGCGGTTGCGGAGCCGCAGGCTGCGGCGCAGGCGCTGCAGGCTGGGGCGCGGCGGCTTGCGGGGCAGCCGGCTGCATGGGCGGCAGGTTTGGAACCTGCGCCTGCGGATCGGCTGCTGCCGGATGGGCCGGGGCGGCGGGTTGAGCCGCCGGCGCCGCTTGTGGGGGAATGGCCTGCCCGCCTGGGGCTTCGTCGCCTCGTTTGCCAAACATCCCTATTTCTTCCTTTTACCTGAGAACTTTTCCAGGAGGGGAGCAAAGGCGCCCTTCTTCTTTTGCGGCGGCTCAGAACGTCCGCTCAGCATCTTGGCAAGTTCCAACATTCCCTCGGTGGATTTTGTCTTCTGATCCAGCTCAAACATCATTTGGCCGTTGTTGGAGGCCGTAGCGAACGGGATCGGCTCGTAAGGCATGACCACCACCGGATCGAGACCCACGGTGCGGGCAAAGTCACCGGCTGAAATCTCAGGCCGTTTCGGAACACCCACCTGGTTCAGCACCAGATAGGGCGGCCGGTCGTTGGGCCGGGAGCCTTTCAGCATGTCGATCACGTTCTTGGTGTTGCGCAAGGACGCCAGATCCGGCGTTGCGGTCACCACAACTTCATCGGCCTTCACCAAGGTTTCACGGGTCCACGGGGTCCAGGAGCTCGGAAGGTCCACCACAACGGTCGGCACCGAGTGGCGGATGAGGTCGAGGATAATATCCAGCGCATCGCTCTCGATATTGTAGTCCCGGCCCACGGCGCCCGGGGCGGCCAGGAGGCTGAGACGCTCAGAGCATTTGGTCAGAAGGCGGTCGATCAACACATCGTCCACCCGGTCCGGCGCGCCAAGCGCTTCGGCAATGCCTTGGGCTGCATCCTGATTGAAGTTGAGGCCAGCCGTTCCGAACGCCAGGTCCAGATCGGTGATCACCACATCTTCCACCAAAACCTCAGAAATCGCCCAGCCCACATTGTGCGCGAGCGTCGAAGACCCAACACCGCCCTTGGAGCCGATGAAGGCACAAATCCGGCCAACCGGCGAGGCGTCAGGCGCGCTGTAGAGCGAGGAGACGGACGTGATCAGCTGAAGCTCGTTGATCGGCGCCACCAGATAGTCGCTCACGCCCTGGTCCATCATGGTCCGGTAGAGGCGCACATCGTTGACGTGGCCAATGACGATCACCTTGGTGGAGCCGTCACAGACGGAGGCCAGCGCACCAAGCTCCGACAGAAGCATATCCGCCGCAGACCGCGTTTCCACGATCAGCACGTTGGGCGTCGGCGCTTCGGTGAACCATTGCGTGGCAGCGGCCATGCCGCCCAGCTGAATGTCCACATGCGCTTTGGCAAAGCGACGGTCCACCATGGCATTTTGCATGGCGGTGGCGGTCGGCTGCGTTTCACAGAAGGCCTGGATCGAGACCCGCGGAATGTCGGCGACCACATTGGTGTCCGACGGTGCCGGGGCCGGCATCGCTTCAGGCTGCATCATTTCTGCTTGGTTTTGCATGTTTCAGGCTCGCCAGTTTATGTGCTTATTCAACTTCTGAGACGTTACCGGTTTCGCTGTCGCTACGTTCGCTGGTGGTCGATTCACCGGCCTGCCACTTATCGTGGATCGTATCGCCGCGTTTGGCGCTGTAGTCGCCAAGGCTGCGCGGCGTTACGAGATCGCGCGGATTGGCGGCCATAGCGGCCCGGTTATGCTGTTGTGAACAGCCGAAATTCTCATAAGGCTTGTTGTCATGAGTGTCGGTGAACGACTTCGGCCAGTTGCCACAGGTTTTGGTGTAGGCAAAGTGCCGGCGATAGGAGACCACAACCGGCGCCCGGCGCGAACCGGGATGATGACGATAGCGGATCTGTGCCGGATCAACCCCAAAGCGATGGGCCAGCTTGGCCACATGGCCGGCCGTTGCATTGGCCCGCTTACCACCCTTGGACGGGATCGAGATCACGAAGTGCCCGGCCGCCGTTCTTGGATATTCGGCCACGAACTTGCGGATTTCCTGCTCTCTGGCATCGACGAAACTCGCGCCGTGAGCGGTGGGAACCTTCAGGCGCACAACGCCCTTCTTCACCTTGATCGGATAGCGGTCATGCGCCAGGAACGAGCTTTCCCGGACCAACTCACCGGCTTTCTCGTCATTGGTCTGGCAGCCGGCAAGCACCGCACCGGTCAGCATGACCAGCGCAATTTGCGTTGCAGATCCAAAGCGGATTTTCGTGGACTTAAACATACTACCTAACCTCTACGCTGCAATGACCTGCGTTACTCGATGATGTAGCCAACCTGGCCGTGATAAGTGCCCGGCAACTCGTCCGCCGTGACGCCGTAAACCTGGTGCAGGCGACCGAAGAACACCGAGTCCAGATCGTGGGAATCCTTCATGCCGTCCAGAGGAGAGGCGATTTGGGATTCGGCCACCGGCTTGACCACCAACGGGGTGACCAGAATGACCAGCTCGGTTTCGTTGCGGATGAAGTCGCGGCTCTTGAAGAGCGTTCCCAAGATGGGGACCTCTTTCAGACCCGGCAGACCGTTAATGTCTTGCTGAAGCTTCTCCTGGATCAGACCGGCCAGCACCATCGACCCGCCCGAGGGCAGCTCAACCGTGGTTTCGGCCCGGCGCACCTGCAAGGCAGGGATCGTCAGGTTGTTGATGGTCACGGCCCCGTTGTTGGAGAGCTCAGACACTTCCGTTGAGACCTTCAGGCTGATGCGGTCTTCGCCCAGCACCACCGGCGTGAAGCCAAGGCCAACACCGAAGGGCTTGAACTCAACCGAGATCGAGCTGTTGTCCCCTTCCACCGGAACCGGGAATTCACCACCGGCCAGGAACTTGGCCGCTTCACCAGAGATGGTGGTGAGCGTCGGTTCAGCCAGAGTTCTCACCAGGCCGTTGCGTTCGGCGAGCCGCAAGGTTTGCCCAAACGTGCTGCCATTGAAGCTGGTGTTGCCCACGGCCGAAGCACCCGGCAGAATGTTGTTCAGAGTGAACGGGTTAGACGTCACCAGGTTCAGCGTGGCATTGCCCAGCTGCAGCATGTTTTGGGTGTCCACACCGACCTGCTTGAGGATGTTGCGCTGAACTTCCATCACCCGAACCCGCAGCATCACTTGCTGCTTGTCGATGATCGAGATGGAGTTCACAACCTTCTTCTCATCGCCCGTGTATTGGCGGGCCAGCCGTGCAGCTTCGTTGGAGTGACCGGCAGAGCGAACCTTACCGGACAGAACGACGCTTTCACCCAGCGTGTCCACTTTGATCTTGTTGCCGGGGATAACCTTGTCCAAGATCCGCTTCAGTGCAGCTGAATCGCGGCCCACAGCAATGTCGAGGCTCAGCACCTGACGGCCCTGCTCATCGAAGAAGAAGATGTTGGTTTCGCCCAGTTTTTTGGCAAACAGATAAACCGTGTATGGCGTGCGGGCGACCGCATCGACCACTTCGGGGTTACCGACCAGCACGTCGCGGGCCGCCACCGGAAGGCGCAACACCACCGACTTATCCAGAGCGATGTTCAGGCTCCGGGAGCGTTCGCCCCTGGCAATCCTGATCGGACCTGCAGCTTCGGCTTTCGCCGACAGTCCCTCAACCCCGGAAGAAACACCGAGCATGGTCCACGCGAGAAATGCCAGCGCCACGGCATAAAAGAGTTGCCGGAAGCTTTGTTGGATAACGCGTCCTGATGCAAGAGAACCTATCATGATACCTTACCCTTACTGACTGCTGTGAATGACTGAGCTCGACCCGTAGCGGATCACAGCAATGCCGCGGGAACTCCCGCCTTTTGCGAAATTCTTGGCCGCCTTAGGCCCATCGTCCCCGAGCTTGCCGCTGTTTTCGGCAATCGACCTCAAGGTGAGCGACAGGGACCCCATAGAGTCAGCCAACTCCAAAACCTCAGTTTGCTCAGGCCGCAGTTCAACAGTTGCGGTCTTACCCACAACGACCTGCTCGCCCTGCTCGTTTTCCCGGAAGGTCTGGTCAATGGCGAGCATGCGCACATTGGTCAGAACCGTCTCGGTCACATGAACCGTCTCGCTGCTGGAGCCGCCGGAGCTTGTCGCCTGCAGCTTGCGTGTCAGCAGCACATCGACCCGGTCGTTCGGCAGAATGAAACCGCCGGCGCCCGTGTCGGGAGAAATCTTGAAGGAAACCGCCCGCATGCCCTTCGGCAGGATCGCGGCCATGAAGCCACCCGATTCGGGCATGATCAGCTTCTTCTTAAGGATCGGCTCGCCGGCCACCAGACCGGAGCGGGCCATCGCCTTGGCATACTTGTTTGCCGCATCGGGCTCGCGCGACTTGATGATGTACTTGGCTGAAGAGGCTTTGCGCGGCCAAGTCTGCCACTGCATGCCCTTCTCGGTCACTTGGTCGCCCATTGGAATGTCGCGCGAAGCCACGAGCACCTTCACGGTCTGCTCGGCCGCCTTGGTGACGACTTTAACTTCCTTTTCCGCGACGAGGTTCTTGGCCAAAAATGCTGCAAGGATCGCTGCCCCCGCTGCCAGTCCCAGAACTACAATGCGTTTACCATTCATGGCTCTCAACCTTACTCACGATTCCAACAGACCATCGGTTATGGCGACCATGCGCCTGGAATGGTCAAATTATGGTTAACAACGACCTACTCGACTTGCCTCAACTCAAATTCCTTCATGCCCCGAGCGCATTCATCATCGGTGTGTCGGTGTAGAACAGAAGCCCCGCCGCACAGATCGCCACCCCATAGGGCACGCCTGACTTGGGATCATGGAGCCGGTTCAGCCAGGTCTGCTTGAACGCCCAATCGGGCAACGGCAGACGGCGGAACATCAAAATCGCCAGACACAGAGGACCGCCCAGAAGCGCTGTCATGATGAGCAGCGTCATCAGATCATTCCAACCAAACCACACCGCAGCAGCAGTCAGCAGTTTGGCGTCACCCCCGCCCAACAGGTTGAAGGCGAACATGGCAAAACACCCCGCCAGCACAACCGCCCCGGCAGCAAAGTGCCTGGCGATCTGTTCCTGCGGCATGCCAACGGCCACGGAAAAAACCGCAAACGACCCGATCAG
>JBCDIP010000203.1:0-6052 GCA_038748855.1 Pseudomonadota bacterium | reverse complement strand
GTGATCCTGCCCCCGGTGCTGATCTTGTGCATCGTGGGGGTTTATCTGCCCGGCCAATCTCTCTTCGATGTGGGCGTTATGCTGGCTTTTGCCGGCGTGGGGCTGGCCATGCGCCGCACCGGTTTTCCGGTGGTATGCCTGGTGATCGGCTTCCTGCTCGGCGGTATGCTGGAAACCTCGCTGCGCCAATCCTTGCTGCTGCATAAGTCCGATCTTTCGGCCATGTTGGGAAGCCCGATTGCGCTTGTGTTCCTGGCGCTCACCGCTCTTGTGCTGGTGCGGGCCTTCCGGCGCACACCAAAGGAGGCCGCATGAGCACCCAGGCCAACCGCAAACCCGATCCGCAGCAAGCCGCTGTGGCTGGCGCCCTGGCTGAGGCCATGAAGACGGCGAGCCTCAACCCCAGCCGCACCAAGCGCAGCGCGGCGCGCCTCGCCATTGCCGCGGCCATCCACAAAGGCGTCCTGAAACCTGGTGATTACCTGCCGCCGGAGGTGTGGCTCACCGAGATCCTGGGTGTGAGCCTTGGCACGGTCCAGGCGGCCCTGCGCCAGCTTCAGCAGATGGGTGCGATCGTGCGCCGCCGGGGCGATGGCACGCGGGTCGCATCAGCTGAGCCCTTGGGCCGCGACATCTGGCACTTCCGCTTTGTCGATAAGGCCAGCGGGCGGCCCCTGCGCATCTCGAAAGAGCGGCTTTCGATCGACCGGGTGAGCGACACCGGCGTGTGGACGGAGTTCTTGGGCGGCGCGCCGGACTATGTGCGCATCCGCCGCCAGGTGACCTTGCAGGATGACACCCTGGTGGGCGCGGAGATGTTTCTGAGCGCCAAGACCGTGCCCGGCCTGGATGAGGTGGATCCAGAAGAGCTGGATATGGTCAATATCCGCCCCTATCTGGAAGAGCGTTTCGCCATGGCCACCGCAGACGCCAGCCATGTGGTTCAAACCGGTGTGGTCGATGCCGCCTCGGCTGAGGCGTTTGGGCTGGCGTGCGGCCTTGAGGTGCTGGAAATCCACGCCCGGGCCATCACCACGGCCCACAGGCCGGTCTACTACCAGCGCATCCTGGTTCCGGCCGACGGGTGCGGGTTCTTAATTTGAGGCTGCCATTTCAATCCGCCCCATGCCGGCCGCGCTCGTGTGCCGCTCCGCTCGAGGGGCCGGGGGCACGTCACGGCTCGGGCCGCCCAACGATCTGGTGACACCCACCTTCACCTTCCACATGCCCATGCCGATGCTGAGCTTAGTGTCCTTGTCATAGGCAAACCGCAGTTTGGCCCCATCTCCAAGCTCCAGACGCCAGTCGCTCTCAACATTTTGGAGTGCTGCCTGGCTGGCCTCTTCTGACAGGCCTTCAGAGGCCGCGCTTTCGGGGTAGGAAAAGTCTACCGGTGTCCGCGCCACATATTGCGAGGGCACATGCCGAGGCACGCTTGCCTGGCGCACCGCTTGCTGAGGTTCGTCTTCAAAATAGAGTTGGCCTTTAAGGCCCAGATAGGGTTTTGCCCCATGGGCGCCGGCCATACTGGCAACACAACACAAGATCACCCCAACCAAACCGGCAGATACGCGCATGTAACCCTCAACCCACTGAACCATCCCCTTGGACATGGAGTTTGGGCCAGCATGATGAACTGCAGGTTAGCTGACATGGTTAATTTTGCCTGAACGCCCTTGCCGCCGGGCCTAAGCGATGATCTATGGTGGCCGTTATGACAGACGCGAACTCCATTCTCGTGCTTGGCGGTGCCAGATCCGGCAAAAGTACCTATGCAGAAGGGCTTGGCGCCGGCCGTGAGGGCCCGCTGGTCTACATCGCCACGGCCCAGGCCTATGACGGCGAAATGACAGACCGCATCGCCGCCCACGTGGCCCGGCGCGGGGAGGCCTGGCAAACGATCGAAGCACCCGTCGCACTGACGGACGCGATTGCTGAGGCTGGCAGGCCCGGTCATTTCGTTCTGGTGGACTGCCTGACCTTGTGGCTGACCAACCTGATCTTGGGCGAGCACGATGTGGGGGACCACACGGCCCGACTGCTTGCGGCCATCGGCGCGTGCGAGGCGAAGCTCGTTCTTGTGTCCAACGAAGTGGGGCTCGGCATCGTGCCGGAAAACGCCCTGGCGCGGCGTTTTCGGGACGAGGCCGGCATCCTCAATCAGAAGGTTGCGGCGGCTGTAGACAGCGTTGTTCTGGTGTCGGCGGGGCTGCCACTCACCCTCAAATAAAGATCCAAATGGCCGCCGGCACGCCGATGAGCACCACGAAGGCGCTCAGCATGAGGTAATAGAGCTGAAGCGACTGGCGCACGGTCTTGCTGGTGATCTCTTTGCTGCCGTCGCCCATATGGGGCAGATCAGCGGCCACGCCGCCATAGTCGCGCGGGCCCCCAAGCGAAATGTCCAGCGCGCCTGCCATGGCTGCTTCCGGCCAGCCGGCATTGGGCGAGGCATGCTTTGGCGCATCGCGCCACATGGCCCGGAGGGCGTTTCCGGCGCGGGTCGGGCTCACGGTGAACATCACAAAGCTGAACAAAAGGCCGGTAAGGCGGGCCGGGATCAGGTTCACCAGATCATCCAATTTGGCAGAAGCCCAGCCGAAGGCGCCGTAGCGCTCGTTGCGGTAACCCACCATGCTGTCGGCCGTGTTGATGGCCTTGTAGAGCGCTGCACCGGCAAGCCCGCCAAACAGCATCCAGAAGGCAGGCGCGATGATGCCGTCTGATGAATTTTCCGCCAGGCTCTCAATGGCCGCCTTGCCGACGCCGGTTTCATCCAGCTCCTGGGTGTCGCGGCCCACGAGATGGCTCACCGCTTCCCGGCCGTCTTCAAGGCTCTTGTCCAGGTCGTCGGCCACCTGTTCCACCCGCTCGCCCAGCTCTTTCTGGCACAAGAGGCTGGTGGCGATGAGCGCTTCCAGAATCCAACCATAGGTGAGCAGGCGTAGCGCCATCATGAGCCCAACGGCCACAAGTCCCACCGCCGCGAGCACGGCCACCAGCATGACCACGCCCCGGGTGCGCCGCTGTTGATCGCTTAGCTCCGTGCGGTTGAGCTTGGTCTCAAGCTTAGAGATCAGATTGCCGATCCACACAACCGGATGGCCAAAGCGCGGCACCAGCCAGTCCGCATACCCGATCCGGCGCTCAGCCAAGAGAGCCAGGGCCGTGACGATCAAGGATGTTTGGAGAAAGGACATAGGAACTTAAATGTTTGCTCAGGCGCCAGGAGTGCAGAATTTTTACCACTTTTTGGCACAGTACAGTTCGAAATCCTGCAGAAAAGAGGGGGTTAACGTGCGTAACCTTGCAATGATGGGTGTTTCCTTAGTGCTGCTTTTAGGCGGCTTCTTTTCGCTCTTCAACGTCCCTGACGGCAGCCAGGCGCAGGTGTTCCGGGGCTCTGAAGTCCACCGCACGGTCGGGCCGGGCTTGCAGGCGCGCATTCCCCTGATTGAACGGGTTGAGGTCAAGTCCCTTGCGAAGGCGCAATAGCATCTACTCTCCGGTGCCATCCTGAGCAACGGTGCGGCCGTTCACGCCCGGTCGCAATGTCCAGGCTTTGGAACGGTCAAAATCCTCAAGGTCATGAAAATCAAGCGGCGTGTGGCTCTCGATTGAGCGCAGATAGCTCTCCCAGTCATCAAGGATCGCTTTGCGGCCTGCATCATCGAGCTTTGCCGGCGCCTCGGCCTGAAAGTGCGGGAGCACGGAGAACCCGGCAAAGTTCAGAACGCCGTTTTCAATGGGCCAGAGCGTGACGTCGGCGCGTCCGTAAAGTCCAACGCCGCTGTAGGTTTCCTTGGTGGCGCCTGATGTGAAGGCGACTAGAGCCCGTTTGCCACGGAACAGCCCCTCGCTGAACATGCCAATGTCGCCGCCATAAATCGTGCCCGCGGCAAAAACGCGGTCAACCCAGCCCTTCAAGATCGCAGGAAAGCCGAACCACCACATGGGAAATTGAAGGATCAATAGGTCCGCCGACTTCAGCTTCTGAATTTCAGCGGCAACGTCATCGCTGAAGCCCTTACCATCAGATGATGCATGGGTCTGCTCTGCAGCATACTTCAGAAACGAGGGGTCGGTCCGCTCCTTAAAGTCATCACCGTCCGCAACCGCTTTAAAATTCTGCGCATAGAGGTCGCTCACCACAACCTCCCAACCCATGGAGCGCAGTGTTTCTTCAGCGCAGACTTTCATGGCATTGTTGAAGGATTGCGGTTCTGGATGCGCATAAACAATCAAGGCTTTCATCAGGCTTCCTTCTCGCTTGCCCAACGCCTTGGCCGGACGAACGGGTGTTTCGACCGGAAAAGCGTGACGTTCACTGATCCTCTAAGGTGGCTTCGTTCAATGACGCTTTCAACCAGCGTCATGAGGTCCGCTTGCGGCCCAAGGCGTCGCGCAATCGTTCTTCATCACTCGGCGCCGGCAGGCCAAAGCGCAACCAGTTGAGATGATCAGAAAAACGGCGCACATGGATATTCAAAGCGCGCAGATGGGCGTAAAGGTTCTGGGCTTTCTCAGAGTGGATCAGCCGGTAAAGGTCTGTACCGCCTACTACGTCAAACCCGGCCTCGGCGAGAGCCGCATCAAGCCGCGCCGCATCGCTCGCCAGGCGCGTGCGGGTCTCCTGACACCAGGTCTCATCGGACAGAGCCCGCGCGGCAATTGTCAGCGCAGGTCCGCTGATCGCCCATGGCCCGAACTCGGCACGAAGCGTTTCCGACAGAGCCTCCGGCGCCACCGCAAAGCCGAGGCGGAGGCCCGCAAGCCCAAAGAATTTGCCAAACGATTTCAACACGATCACGTTGCCATCCCGCACCAGGGGTGCCGCGCTCGTCTCTGGCACCAGGTCGCCAAAGGCCTCATCGACCACCAGCCAACTGCCGGCCTCGCTGTGCCGCCGAGCAGCTTCGATTAACGTGACGCGGTCATAGCAGCGCCCGTCCGGATTGTTGGGATTGACCACGATGGCCACATGGGCCGGATCAGCCTCCTCCAAACCGGCGATCTCAACCACAGTGTGACCGGCGCGTCCCCAGCACACAGCGTGCTCCCCATAGGTGGGGCCCAAAATCTGCACTTTGGACGGCTCAAACACTCGTGGCAGCAGCTGGATCAGCGCCTGTGAGCCCGGCACCGCTGTGAGATGTTCTGGCCCGGGAGCCTCGTAATAGCTCACCGCTGCCGCCAGCAGCGCCTCGGTGTCGGCCTTCAGCGGCAGCCGGGTCCAGCTTTCCGGTGCCGGTGCCTCAAATGGGTAGGGCACTTGGTTGATGCCCGTGGAGAGATCCAGCCAGTCACGGCCAGGGCCGCCGGGCTCGCCGCCATGCTCGATGGCGTGGTGAGGGGACGCGCGGGTCAGCATGAGCCCTCCGCAATGGCGAGCAGTCCGTCCAAGTCCACGAAGGTCTCCAGATGCGCGGCCAGCTCGTCAAGGGTCGTCTCCACCGATGCTTGATAATTGGCGCCGCCCTCAGCTGCACCCAGTGTTTTAAGATAGGCGGCTCTAAAAGCATCTGACGCAAACAAACCGTGCAGATAGGTGGCCTGCACCCGGCCGTTCTGGCTGGTGGCCCCTTCCGGCGCACCGCCCACTGAAGCAAATGCCCGGGCACAATCAGGCCCTTCGGTGCGCCCGATATGCATCTCATAGCCCTGCAGGGTGAGGCCGCTTGCGTGATGGACCGCCTCCACCCTTTCCAGGGACTTATCTGGCGTCAGTACTGTCTCCACATCCAAATGGCCAAGACCTTCCACTTCGCCTGCCAGCCCCTCAATGCCGTTTGGATCACTCAAGCTGTGCCCCAGCATCTGATATCCGCCGCACAGGCCCAAAACCCGCCCGCCGCGGCGGATATGAGCGGCCAAATCGATATCCCAGCCTTGCGCGCGGAAGTCCTTTAAATCGCTGATGGTGGCTTTTGAGCCGGGGATCAGCACCAGATCGGCATCGCCGGGCAGGGCGGTGCCCGGCTGGACAATCTCGAGCGTCACATCCGGCTCGAGCTTCAGCGGATCCAGGTCATCGAAATTGGCGATGCGGGAG